>JBAUOX010001183.1:0-6388 GCA_049579985.1 Isosphaeraceae bacterium
TCGTATGCCTGATCAAATAGTGCGAAGAAATGCCTGCAAGAATTGCGCCGGAGAGAAGATGATGAGGGCCTTTTAAGGCTATGCAGCTTCAAGCAATGATGCATTGCACGCAAACGGTTAGACGAAAGTCGAGCCGGCTTGCGTTTCGTCTGCTCCTCTCCACTAACAATGAATACGCGTTTCCTTCCCATTTCGTGGGAGAAAAAAAAGAAACTCTCCACAAAATGGAGGCCCCTCTATAGGATTTTAGAATCCCCTCAGATTTCGACGTGGATGGTCGGCCTGCGGGTCGCTGCCCAGGTTGGTTTCGCCGTAACGGGGTTTCACGGTAAGTCAAGGCCGAGCGAGGAAAACCTCGTTTCTGTCAAGGAGAATTCATGGTTCGGAGCGCGACCGGGGGGCTGAAAGGAATCTGGCGCGAGTTCCGTCAGATTGGCAGACGTGGCCGTCAGGTCTGGCAACTTGTGCCCTGGCGTCACCGCTGGGCCTTGGGCGGCGCACTGCTGATCGTCAGTCTCGCCAGCGCCGGCAACACGGCGGTAGCAATCCTCTTGGGCGAACTGGTCAAGTCTCTCGATCCCAAGAACACTCAAGGCCTGACACCCGGCGCGATCATGAAGGGGGCGGGTGTTTACCTCGGACTGCTCGGCCTGGCTTACCTGGTACGTGAGTCAATGAACGTGCTGCGCAGGTACCTGGTCGAAAACACGTGTACGCGCATCAACAAGGATATGTGCGTTCGGCTTATTGCCCATCTCATGAAGGTGGATCTCTCGATCCTGGCTCAAGACCAGGTGGGGGCCCTCTACGGACGGATGAATCGCAGTGCGGATGGGTTCGTCAGGTTTCTTCGGATCACCTTCCTGGATTTCGTCCCCGCCCTCTTCACAGGCGTCTTCGCCCTCTCCGCGGCTCTGTCCAAGCAACCCCGGATCGCGCTGGTGATGGTCGGGGTGGTGCCTGTTTCGCTCTCGCTGACGATCTGGCAGCTCATCACCCAGAAGGGAATTCGGCTCGACATGCTGCGAACGCGCGAGGTGATGGACGGCACCGTCGTCGAACTCCTGTCCGGAATCGACTATGTGCGGGCCGCCAACACGCATCGCCAGGAGATTCGCCGCGTCGCGCGGACGGCTGAGCGGCAACGATCCAAAGAAATCCGCCACCACTTCGAAATGTCGCTTTTCGGTTGCGGCAAGGCGCTCAACGAGGGCTTCTTTCACATCCTCGTCCTCGCCTTCGCAGTCTACATGTTCGTTCATGGCCACATAAAAATCGGCGATATCTTCACATTCTCCGTCCTCTACCTGAGCGTGATGTGCCCCCTGAACGAGGTTCACCGCTTCATTGACGAGGCTCATGAGAGCAGCCTGCGCGTGGGCGATCTGATCAGGTTGCTGAGAGAGCCCGTGGACCGGTCGTTCAAGCCTGTCGAGCCCCGCGAGCCCAAACTGGGCGTGGGAGAGCCCGTCTTGGTCACCGAAGACCTCTCCGTTGTCTATCCCGGCAGTTCAGGGGAGCGGCGACCGGCGCTCAACAGTGTCTCGATGGTGATCCGCCACGGCGAGACCATTGGGGTGGCGGGACGTACGGGATGCGGCAAAACCACCTGGCTGCGGACCATGATGCGACTGGTTCATCCGACGGCCGGAACAGCTCTGATCGGCGGGGTTCCCCTTGAGTCCATTTCGCGTGAGGCCATCGGGCGGCTGGTCGGCTACGTCGGCCAGAATCCGTTCGTCTTCTCGGGCTCGATCGCCGCCAATATCGCTTACGGCTCTACGGAGGCCACTCCCGAGCAGATTCGCCGGGCCGCCGAGCTGGCCTGCATTCATGACGAGATTATGAGGATGCCCGGCGGTTACAAGGCCCGCGTCGCGGAGCGGGGGCAGAACCTCTCCGGCGGCCAGCGGCAGCGAATCGCTCTGGCGCGGATCTTCCTCAAGAACCCGCCAATCCTGATCCTCGACGAGGGAACCTCCGCGCTGGACAACATCAGCGAGAAGTTCATCCAGCAGGCGATCAACGCCGCGCGGAACGACCGTACGGTCATTCTCGTCGCCCACCGCCTTACCACCCTGCTCGACAGCGATCGCATCCTCGTCTTCGACGACGGCCGGATCGTCGAGACCGGCTCTTATACCGAATTGCTCCGGAAAAACGGCGTGTTCGCGGAGCTTGTACGATCGGCCAGCGGCGACTTGCTCGACGAGCCGGTCCTTGAAGACGAGGAGCCGGCGATCCCCCAGGAGGTTCGGGGAATCGCCTGAGCGTTCCTCGGCTTCACAAAACCATGACCGCGGGAGGCTCGCGATGCTGGGACGTGTACTGGTTCTTTCCGCCAGCGCCGGGGCGGGGCATCTCCGCGCAGCCGAGGCGATCGAGAAGGCCCTGCGGATCCGGGGACTGGCCTCCGAGGTCCAGAACCTGGACGTGCTCAGGTATACCAATAACGTCTTTCGCCACCTCTATTCCAAGGCGTACATCGACCTGGTCAACAAGGCGCCCGAGGTTCTGGGCTGGCTCTACGACCATTTCGATGTCCCCGGCAGGAACGAAAAAGTCCGCCTGGCGTTCGACCGGCTGAACACGGTACCCTTCATCAATTTCTTGAACAAGTTTCAACCCGACGTTGCAATCTGCACCCATTACCTGCCGTCCGAGATCATCTCGTGGCTCAAGTCGGAAAAGAAGGTGAATATACTGAACGCTGTGGTCGTGACCGATCTCGATGTTCACGCCATGTGGCTCTGCCGGTACTCCGAGCAGTATTTCGTGGCCCTCGAGGAGACGAAGTTCCATCTGCTGGCGCTCGGCGTGCCGGAGAGCAAGGTAACCGTCTCGGGTATTCCCATCGATCCGGTCTTCGCGGAAGCGAAAGATTCCCGGGCGATGCGGCGCAAGCACGGCCTCGATGAGGATCGGTTCACGATCTTGTTCTCGGCGGGAGGGTTCGGGGTCGGCCCGGTCGAGCACATCATCGAGGCACTCTCGGGCCTGACCCGCCCTGCGCAGGTGGTGGTTGTCTGCGGCCGCAACGAGGAGCTTCGTGCTCGGCTGACGCGCGTCGTCCCAAGGTTCACGAGGACCCCGGGCGTCGAGTTTCAACTGCTGGGCTTCACGACCGAAATGGACGAGCTGATGGCCGCCGCTGACCTGTTCGTGGGTAAACCGGGCGGGCTGACCACGTCGGAGGCGCTGGCCAAGGGGATGCCGATGGTCGTCATCAACCCGATCCCCGGGCAAGAAGAGCGCAATTCCGACCACCTCCTCGAGGAGGGCATCGCCATCCGCTGCAACAACCTTCCCGCCCTGGCCTACAAGATCGATCGGCTGATCGATGAGCCTGGCAAGCTTCACCTGATGCGCGGCAATGCGCTGGCCCTCGGCAAGCCCCAGGCGGCGTTCACGATCCTGGATCGACTCGACACCTTGCGTACGAGACCGGAAGCCGAACCTGTCGCGACGACGAGCGTGAAGAAGAAAACAAGCCGAAGGCTTGCCTATTGAGGCGATGGACGACACCGAAGCCATGCGAACCCAAGGAGGATCATCCTCGGTGTGCAATCGCTTCGCTGGCGTGCACGCCGGTGGAGATCAGTGAGGAGTCTCGAATGTTGCCATACATCAAGGCCTGACCTACTTCCTTGCCGGGGTAATCGGCTCACTCAGCCGCGCAGGCCGGCGAGGCTGGGGACGTTCAGAAGCTGATAGCGCTGGACGAGAGGCGCGATGGCCTCGCCCCGCTGAGTGATATGGGCCTCGGCGATGGGACCGAGCCGGCCCGAAGCACCGGCGAGGTAAGCAACGCGCCACGGGTCGATGTCCATCAGGCGGGCGCAGGTGGCGTCAACGGCGGGCAAGTTGGTGCCCATGATCAGCACCCCGGAAGCTCTCGGCGTACCCATGATCGGGCCGTCACCTTCCATGCCGATGATGCCGTCGACGATGGCCAGGTGGGGGCGGACGGTGGCCGCGATATCGAGGATGGACTCGGGAATTCCCGCGTGGTGGAGCACGTTCTTGGGCCAGCCATAGCAGATGCCGGGCATCACGCCGAAGAGGTTCTTGAGTGCGAGCGTGACACCGGCCCAGTGATGTGTCTTCATCTTGGGCATGGAGACGACCAGGTCGGCCCTGCGCAGAGTTACCGGCAGCATCAACTCGCGCAGCCGGGTGCAGCCCAGGGCGTTTGGCACGAAGACGACGTCGTCATGATTCAGGTCGATGAATTCCAGCCGGGACTCGGCTAGCACCGGCGCAAGGCCTGACTGGTCGAGAACATACTGTGAATCGCGGCAGTGCCCCTGGCCTTCGGCCACGATGACCTCGCGAGCTTGCCAGCGGCGGAAAACCTCCCCGGCGGCGCGGACGACCGCGGGGTGGGTGTTGATCTGGGGGTCGGTGCGGGTCGGCTCGACAAGGTTCGGCTTGAGCAGGACCGTCTTGCCCTTGAAGGCGGCCGGGCCGAGCCCCAGTTCCTTCAGGCCGTTGCGCAGGATCTGCACGAGGTCCTCGGTGTACGAGGCGGCCGGGGCGACGAAGACATCAGCGCGGAGGGCGGCCTCGTCGTGGTCGCGAGCCGACTTGAGCGCCAGTCCGGCGGCCGCGGCGGCCCCTACAGCCGTCAGAAAGGAGCGTCGTCTCATGAGCGCGGTTCTCTTGAAACAAAAGGATCATCGCCGTGGGCCAGCAGCAGCAGGCTCAGTCCCGCGGTGACATCGCGGCGGCCTGCATGCAGCGAATACGACTCGGCCAGCCAGTCCGCGGCCGCGGCTGGGCTGGCGTTCCAGGCCCGAAGGCCGAGGATCCCCCAGGCAAGGGAGATCGGAGCCCGGACGTCGGGGAGTGTCCGCAGAAGATAGGTGATGGCCGGATCGACCGATCGGGGGCGGTGCTCGCTCGCGTGAGCCGCCAGGGCCAGCAGGGCCAGGCCGGTCGGTCCCGGCTGGGGTCGAAGCTGCCGGCCGAAGACGGACGTGTTCCCGTAGTTCCATCCACCCCGAGCGAGAGCCCGGTTGAGGACCACACGAATTCCCTCGGCGACGCGGGGATGGTTCCCCAGGCGTTCCCGGTCCAGCGCCAGGATCGCCATGGCCGTCGGCTCGACCCAGGAGTGGGTGCCCTCGACCCAGGGCCAGCCCACCAGCGTCGGGTCGTGCCCGACCACGCTACCGAGGTAGGCCGCGTCGACTGCGACGGAGTTCCCTTTCTGCTCGAGGAGCCAGGCAACGGCCCGCCGTCGCGCTGGCGCGTGCACCTCCAGGGCGTTCCAGAGCAGGATCGCATGGGGAGTGGCCCAGCACGGGCTCGGTAGCGAAGGAGCGATGCCCAGCGAGCCATCGGCTTTTTGCAGCGTTTGGAGCCAGTCAGCCCCCCGCTGGATCACCCCGCGCCGGGCCTCCGGCGGCGAATGACTCCGACAGCTCCAGAGACCCAGGCAGGCCAACGCCGTCGGTTCGGCGCTCGGGCCCCGGTCATTGCGGTAGCCCCAGGCGCCGGAACGGTCGCGCAGCCGCAACAGTTCATCGAGTGCCCTGCCCGTCCAGTCGTTCATGGCCCGGCGTCCCTTGCTGGTCTCGATCGCCGACCCGGGCAGTCCGGTGCGGCTGGACCTCGCGTGCGCGGATCTCGCTCCGCCCGGATGGTCCTTATTGAAGCTTAGAACACGCCGCGCAAACAGAAGGATGGCCCGTCTCTTTTAAAGCCTTGACGCGGCACCGCAGGCTGGAGGGCGGCTTGGCTGGACGCTCTCTCGGTGTTTCAGAGGGGCATCGCGTGAGTTGACTGTCCGGTCTGGTCCGTCGCGTCCTGACAACGCGCAACAACGTGCTCGGCACGGGCTTTTGACAACGTTTCCGGTCATGACCTAGGTTTGGAATGATGCTGGTGACAACGAACCGAGACAGAGCGTTTTCCAGCCAGCGCATCGGCGAATTGCAACCCCGCTTTGCCAGGTGCACTGCATCGCTCTAGGTGAAACAGCATCAAGCTTGTCCTACCGTTAGTTTCGTTGCCTGTACAAGGAGATCTCCATGCAAGGTATGATTTCGAGGGTCCAGCGGTTCCTGACCAGCGAGGATGGCCCGACGGCCGTCGAGTACGCGGTCATGCTGGCACTGATCCTGGTCGCGTGCATCTCGATCGTGACCACGCTCGGCAAGAGCATCGGCAGCACCTTCAGCACGGTGAACAGCTCACTCACCGCCTCGTGATGTTCCCAGGGGCCGGGGAATCGGAGGCCACGGTCTCCAGGTTATTGTTTGGTTCGGGTACAAGGAACCACGGGTGAAGCAGCGGGAGGAGCCCGTCGCTTCACCCTTTCTTTGTTCTTCGTGCCCGCGTGCGGCCGGCGTGGGCCGGGCCCCGGCCCCGGCGGGGTCGACTG
>JBAUOX010001184.1:0-7858 GCA_049579985.1 Isosphaeraceae bacterium
TCCCCACGCTTTACAACCTGCTGCCCGGCTATCTGAACACCCCCAGCGCTCTCAAGAACCATGATACCCTTGCCGACTACATCGAGACCGAGATCAGCCCGACCAGCTACTGGCATCACTTTTTCAAGTTCATTGTCAGCCTGCTGACGGCCTGGTTCGGCGCTGCGGCCACCAGGGAGAATGACTACGGCTTCGGCTGGCTGCCCCGCAACGTGGGCGACCATTCGCATCTGCCGATGTTCGCTGCCATGTCCGGTCGCAGCGCGATCCTGTCGGAATTGTTCATCGCAAGGACTTCGATTGTCGTTCGACTCTTACCCGACCCATCACAACGGGGCTCGGCATCAATTCAGCCTGAAAAATCGAGATTCATGTAGGCGCAGCGTGCCAGCGACAATCCCCACATCGCGATCACCCTACCATAAGAACCCCCTTGGTTTCATCTTGATTCCCGGTGAAATGACCAGCCCGATCGTGGCTATCGTCGGGTCGTCGGGTCGTTCGGAGGCAAGTCCCGTGCTATCTTCGACCTGTTCGGGCTCTCGGTCTGGGCAGAGACATGTACTGTAGATTTCTCGTGCGCGAACCTGGCCGATCGGGTATTCTCGTCAACCCTGGCCGTGGAAGTGAATTCAGCGAATCAAGCGAGCCCAGCCGCGGCGGCGAGCCAGGGGTGTTTCGCCGCAGAGCCAGCGGCGCAAGTCGTCGGCCAGCTCCTGGCACGAGGAATAACGCCGGTCAGGCTGCTTGGCCATGGCCTTCTGGCAAATAGCAGCCAGGGATTTGGGAATTCTGGAATCGATTGTCCGGGGGGAAGGGGGGTCGTGATGGATCGCATGGAAGAGGACATGGGACGAGGGTCCGAAGAACGGCGGCTGACCACACAAGGTCTCGTAAAGGACTGCCCCCAAGCTGTACTGGTCGCTGGCTGGTAGAACTTCCATCTGACCGCCTTGGGCCAGTTCGGGAGCAAGGTAAGCCGGGGTGCCCAGGATGGTTCCAGGTGGGGTGGGGATTTCTCCCGAATCAGGCAGGTAGGCGATTCCGAAGTCCATCAGATAGACGGCATCATGGTTGTCCAGCCGGATGTTAGCCGGTTTGACATCCCTGTGGATGATCCCTAGTCCGTGGGCGTGGGCCAGAGCCTCGGCGAGCTCGGCGACGATCCTCGCGCTCTGCTGGAAGGGAAGAGGCCTCTTGGAGATCCGTTCCGCGAGGCTGCGGCCCTCGATCAAGGCCATCGCAATGTAATGGCGCTCTCCATCGCGGCCGGCCTCGTAGACCGGCACGATCCGAGGATGACGAAGGCGGGCCAGCGCCCGCGCTTCGCTCAGGAATCGGTCCAGGACCCGAGCCGTGGGCGCCGCTCCCGTACGAGGCAGCTTCAGAGCCACTTGGCGTTCAAGAAAAGGGTCAAAGGCACGGTAGACCGTGGCGTGACGTCCCTCTCCCAACACGTCCAGAATCTCGAACCGATTCAATCGTCTTTCAGCCCTGCTTGAGGTCGCCGTATTCTTGCCCAGCGCCCTCCCGGACGCTTGCTCGCGAGGCTGGGCGTTCACCTGACTGCCGGGCGAGCCGGGGCAGCCGGCCGCTCTATCCCACTCCGAGCGATCCTCGCGGCCAAATGGACCAACATACACCTCGCCACTATCCTGCAAAGCCAGGTCTGGCGGAAAATGAACATCCCAGGAATCGTCTATATGGGATTCGAAAGGCTCGACGGAAAACTCACCGCTGTCGCACGCTCGGAGGAACGAAGGCGGAGATGTGGAGCCAATCAGTCGGGCTGGAATGCGATCCCAGCTCAACGAGCTCTGTACAGAAGGACGAGCTATCGATTCCAGCGCCGAGATCCACCCCGAGGATGGGGATGAAGATCGCCAGGGCAACGGCCCGAGCACATTTGTCCATACTGAATCCACAGCGCTCACCTCGGCCGTGGGAAGCTTCGTGAGGCAACGCGGACATCGGAAAATCCGGCCCAGCGGGTCCTCACCGAGAGGCGAGGTTCGGCCGCATGAAGGGTTCGGGCATTGCACCACCCTTGCCATCTGGAGTCTCCCTCTTCCATCCTGCCGCCAGATCATCACCGAACCCAGCTTGCCTCATCGATGAACATCGAGCGCTGCAAACCTGTGCGTCATCCGGATCGTCCCTCGCTTCCTTTGCGAAGTACAAGCGGACACCTCACGGACTTGTGTCGTGAGGCATGGAATCGGACCTTGGAACATGCTTGAAGGAGTACTTGGCAGAGTCAGCTCATCCGATCAGGCAGGAACGCGCAATCATTTTTAACCGTAACTTCGGAATCTATATCGTGCCCTGTCGCTTCGCAAGCGCAGATCCCCGGAGATTCCTGCTCGCACAGGGCAATTCCTGTTATTCTCGACATTGCCTGCACAGTTCACCAATAACAATCATCTTGGCTCATCCGACTGAAGCGTACTTTGCCGTCCTGGTATTGCGTGCGGACAGACTTATAGCCCCTGAGGGAGAAGCCGTGATACAACGGGCTGGTGGACATGCCGACCTCCGGTCTTGGAGTCTCTTGACACAACTCCAAATGGAATCAGCATGTCCCCCTTCGTTCAACGCACCGCCCGCTTCAGTCAGATGAACCTCAAGAACGCATGAGTGTTGCCGGCACAGGCGGCGAGGACGAACTGGAATTGGTTCAGGCCAAGCCATGAGGACAACCATACTCGACGAGATCGTTGCCGCGAAGCGCCGGGAGGTCGCCGCGGCGCGGCGGCGGATGCCGCTGGAGGAACTAGAAACCCAGGCGGCTGAGGCCCCTCCGGTCCGCGACTTTCGCGCAGCCTTGGCCGGGCCCGGGCCAATCCAGCTCATTGCCGAGGTCAAGAAGGCCAGCCCCTCCGCCCGTTTGATCCGGGCTGATTTCGATCCGGTCGCCATAGCCCGAGCCTACCAGGAGCATGGCGCGGCGTGCATCAGCGTGCTGACAGACGCTCCCTATTTCCAGGGGCATCTCTCATACCTGGCGCGGGTGCGGGCGTCGGTCGCCCTTCCCTTGCTTCGCAAAGACTTCTTGATCGACGCGTATCAGGTTGTCGAGGCCCGGCTGGCGGGAGCGGATGCCATACTGTTGATCGCCGAGATCCTCGACGACGCCACGATGGCGGCGCTCTTGAAGCAAGCACGGGTGATGGGCATGTCGGCCCTGGTTGAGTTGCACGACGCGGTGAACCTACCGCGGGTCCTCAACGCCGGGGCTGATCTCGTCGGGATTAACAATCGCGACTTACGGCAGTTCAGCACCGACATCGAGCACACCCTTAAACTCCGCGACCAGATCCCTTCCGGGATCATGGTGGTCGGCGAAAGCGGCATCCGGACCCGTCGTGACGTGGAGCGGCTCGAGGCCGCCGGGGTCTCGGCTATTCTCGTGGGCGAGTCACTGATGCGCGCCCCAGACATCGGGCTGGCTGTTGAGCGGCTCTTGGGCTTGGCCCCGGTTCGGCCTGACGAAGCATGACGGCTTGATCCGCGGTTGGCCTGGGGCAAAGCCCTCGGCGGTGGCGCGACTCCGGCTTGCCCTCAGGGGTCTCGATCTCGGCCCGCAGCTCACCCCGATGGCAGCACGGTTGGACCAGGCGCCGACAAGCTTGACGTTGAGCCAGTGGTTGCCTTGTCGCGCGTTTCGGAAGTGGAAAGCTCGCGATGAATCCGAATGAATGGTCGGTGAAGGTGAGCCTCCCCAAGAAGCATCCGACAACGACCCGCGCTCGATCGTCGCCACAACGATCACCTACCTGGAGAACAACCAGAATAGTGACCTCAAAGTCGATCAGACTATCGAGATCTCTGAAGGCTCCGACACATTCAAAGTCATCCCCTGGGCAACAGTCAAAGCTGCCCAACGATAGCCGGCGAAACTCAGGGAAGAGCTCGCGGGCGTTCTCTTCACTGCCTGAGAGGAGTGTTCAGAGAAAACACCTCGCTCGTAACCGGGATGTCAGCTTGGCTACGACGCTGGCTCGGACGCCGCACGGCGCGTGAATGAAGATCCGTCGTGGGCGCAGTGAGGGCGACATCCATAGCACGCCGAGCTATCTGACGCTTTGCCTGAGCCACCAGCATGAGGTTCCGGACGTAAACCAAGAGCCCCATCGCTTGACCGGCAATGATCACCGGGTCCTGTCGGGAGATCGCATAGGCGAGCAAAGCTCCGCCCCCCAGCAGGCTCAGCCACCAGAATGCCACCGGTACAACCGAGTCACGCTTTCGCTCCGAGACCAGCCACTGCACTGCGAACCGAGCAGTGAAAAGCGCCTGGCCCAAGAAGCCGACAAGGAGCCAGAAGGTCAGCCTGGACATGGCTTAACCGGCCTCCTTGCCGAGCACTTGCTCGACCGGCCGAATGCCCCAAGTGACTGCCTTACCGCTTTGGTAACTTGGTCCTCTTGAATGGGTACGTACCTGGGCCTCGTCGCCGTCGCTTAACATCTGGTAAAATAAGGGCCGGCGCAGTAGCCAGGCAACCCCGACAAGATCGACGATCACTCGGAGCGATCGGTTCCAGAGGTTGTAGTGCGAACGGCCGTGAGCCCGCGGCCGGTGATTCACCGGTACCTGAATGACACGACACCCCTCGCGCAAGAAGAGCGGTCCGAAGAAGCGGTGCACCCCCTGGAAGAGCGGTAAACGCAAAGCCAGATCGCGGGGGAAAATTCGCACGGAGCAGCCGGTGTCGTAGATCGACTGGCCCAGGACCAGGTTTCGAGCTTGGTTGGCCAGATGGCTGACTAGCCGCTTTAACCACGCATCCACCCTCCGAACTCTCCAGCCCAGGGCAACATCGTGACCGGGAAGGGCATTCCAGAGGGTAATCAGGTCCGCCGGATCGTTCTGCAGGTCGGCATCCAGGGTTGCAAACCAGTCTCCCCGCGCAGCACGAAAACCGGCTACCGTCGCTGCGGATTGTCCCACGGTCGCCCTCAATCTCAGCGAGCGGAGTTCAGGATACGTCTCCGCAAGTTCCCTCAAGACCAGCGAGGTCGAGTCGGTCGATCCATCATCCACGACGATGATCTCAAACCTCGACAGTCGTCTTGGTATTGGCTTGCCGGACATCGTACAGAGGGGACGCAAGGCGAGGATGATTTCCGACACCAAGCGGGGCAAGCTCGATGCTTCGTTCTTGGCCGGGACGATGACGGACAAAGAGGATTGTGAACTGGATTCACGGTCAATCGGTTCGTTCAGAGGAAACGCCGCTGCATCCTGGTGGCTCTTCTGCCAAGCCCGCGGCTTCTGGAAATGCGAATGGCTCGTTGGCTCAGGCTCGTGTGTTGGATCGAACCGTATGTGCGACATGGCTGGCCTCCTTACCGTCCCAAGAAAACCATGCCGGTTCATTTGAGAACCTGGCAGTTCTCCGCAGACTTTCCTCCGCGCACTTACCGTTCGTGAGCAGATTCTCTACCTGGCCAATTGCCCAGCTTTGCTGGTTCACGGCTGGACAAGCGAAATGGAGTTGCGACGTGAGGCCGGTACTCTGCAAGAGATCACGATGTACGTCCATCCCAAATTCTGGGCTTGGCCAAGCATGTTGACATGTTGACGGGGATCGCAAAACCATCCTGGACAGCCCATGCCTCGTCTGATACTTTGCTGCCCATTTGAAGGCCCGCAATCGATCCAGGACAAGGATGTCCCAACATGCCTGTTGTCATCCCGCGAACAGTACCAGGTACCATCGGCACTGCTCCTGGCAAATCCTTGGGCATACGCTGGCTAGAGCCCGAGTGCTTGATAGCAAATCCACTCAGCCTATCAGTCTACGGCGATCCATCCGCAGACCTCGAGAGCCTCAAGGAAAGCATCCGCGAGCAGGGAATTCTGGTCCCTCTAGTCGTGGCCGCAGGTGCAGAGCGGGATGCCTGGGACATCCTGTCGGGACATCGGCGCTGGGCATGTGCAGTCGTGCTGGGCTTGATCCAGGTCCCCTGCGAAGTCCGCGAGATCCAGTCCGAGGCGGTTCGCCGGCGTTTGGTTCTGGAATACAACCGCCAGCGGCGCAAGTCGTTCAGTCAATTAATGCGGGAAGCCGACGTGCTCGAGGAGTTTATGCTGGAGGAGGCTCGACAGCGTCGGTTGGCGAATCTGCATCACGGTACCGATGGACCGTCAGAGTCCGCATTCAAAGGCACGCCGGCCGAGTGTCGAGATTCCGACGATCGAGAGGATACCCCAAAAGAGATGGGGAATTCCAAGCGGAAAGGAACCCATGAGGGCCGCACCGACACGATCATCGCGCGGCAGTTGGGCATGGGAGGAAAAGATCTCTACCGCCAGGCTCGAGCTATCTGGCGGACGGCCCGCCAAGGCGATGTCCGGGCCCTGAGCGGTGTGGCCGAGATCGATGCCGGAACCAAGACCATCCACGCAGCCTATAAGGATCTTCGTCGGCGCAATCGATTCACGACCGACTTCCGGCCAACCCCCTATGACGTCTGGGTCTTTCGGCATGACCGGGCTTTTGGCATTCCGTATCCCGGTTCAATACCGCCGGCCATTGTCGCTCATGCCTTGCATTATTTTTGTCCCCCTGGAGGCCTCGTTGTCGATCCCATGGCCGGTGGTGGAACCACGCTTGACGTCTGCCAGTCCATGGGACGTCGTTGTTTTGCCTATGACCTTGAGCCTAGCCGGCCGGATATCTACCGCCATGACATCCGTGCCGGTTTCCCAGCAGAGGCCGTCGGCTGCAATTTGATTTTCTGTGACCCCCCTTATCACACCATGCTGGCGCGAAGCTACGGCGCTGACAGCATCGCCACGGCCTCGTGGCAGGACTGGATCGCGTTTCTTCACGAGTTGACGCGGCACGCGTTTGCCACGCTGCGCCCCGGCGGTTACCTGGCGCTTTTGCTGGCTCCTCAGACAGAGAAAGACCTACCTGCCGGGTATGGCTACCTCGATCACGCCTTTTTTGGCTACACCGCAGCACTACGAGCCGGTTTCTTGCCGGAGCGGCGAATTAGCTGTCCAATGGACGCAGGCTACTTACCTCAGCACGTGCGTCAGGCCCGCGTTGAGGGGCGAATGCTCGGGCAGGTTCGCGACCTCTTGGTCGTTCGCCGGCCGTTGCGTTCATGGGAAAATTCTCCCGCATTTATCCCTTTTCCGCAAGATGGCTCTGAACGCTCGTAGGATAAAACTGGAGTACGCGGGGGATCTCGATCGAAGCGCACTCCAATATATTGCCAAGGACGGGACAGGACCGCTGAGTCGCGGGAGTCCATACTGCCAAATTGGCGTCTGCCATTTTGGCAAGACCCGGTTATTCGACGCAAGGGCCAGTGCGGGATCGTGTCCGGCGAATTGATCAGGGACATCGGGCGGGTGGATTTTCAGTCGAGCGGTTCGCCGCAAGCCAGCTCGTACACCTTGCCGCGGACGAAGGGATTGGAAAGGGTGGGGTTGCGCCGAATCAAGGGTTCCGGAAGTGCCGCCACCGCTTGGGTGACGAGGTGCTCGAGCTCGGCGGGGCCAAGTTGTTCTAACACATACGCAATCGCAGCTTCCTCGGCTGCTTGCTGGTCAGCTTGCCGGTTTTCCTGCTCTTGCGATTCCATCAAACGAAGCCGTGCTTCCAGTTCGCGGCGGCGCCCCTCCAAGCGGCTGGCAACTTGGGGAAGCAAATCGTAACCATCCTCAATGCCGGCTCTTATGTATCCAGGCGCGTTTTGCAGCTTGCCCTGGCCCTGGAGATAAAAGGCATTGAGCAACACCTTTGCCACGGCTTCCGGGTCTTTTTGAGCCAGGAGCCGACGGGCGAGTGTTTGCGGTATTCCCTGGTTCGTGAGCAGTTCTTGCAAATCAACAGCAA
>JBAUOX010001185.1:0-5869 GCA_049579985.1 Isosphaeraceae bacterium
GCGATCCGCGCCGACCCCGCCTGCTCGGATCGCTCGATCGCCCACGACCTGGGCGTCAACCGGGGTCTGGTGGCTCGCATGCGGCGGGAGCTGGCCGTGGCGGGTGAAGCCGTGCTGGGCCTGCCGGTGCGGGGAAGGGACGGGCGACCTACCAGTACAAGACCCGGCACGTGTCGCGGGTCGCGGAACTGGACCGGCTCTACCGCCGACTGTACCCCGTGGTCCGGGTGGTCGAATCGGAGGAGTTCGCGCGGACCTATCGGAGCGGGTCGGAGACGCAGCGCGGGGTGCTGCGTCGGATCGTCGAGCGGCTGCGGAAGCGGCTCGACGGATTGGATCGGCTCTAAGCGGCGTTCGATCCCAGGGGTCGACATTGTGCCAAAATGAAGAACAGACATTGGGGGCCATCCATAAGGCGGTGGGTTCAGACCGCGTTTATAGTTAACTAAAAACTCGGTCTGAACCTAAGCCCCCCCTGGTTCGAGAACCGCGTGTCACGCGAGACGAACCTGCCACTTCTGGAACCCCCGCAGGTTCACGAAGAGCAGGATCACGTGCAAGAGGAGCAACGGCAGACTCTGCGCGAGGGCTCCGAAGACGATGCCGAACGCCGAGGCCGCCATGCAGAGCAGGAACCCGTACCGGTTCCTGTTCCCCAACAGATACAACCCGGCAAGCCCGCAAGCGGCCGAGACCAGATCGAAGCCGAAGTAACGGTCAAGCTGCACAAGTCCCTGGAGCATCGGGATCACCTCCCGGGAGTCACACGACTCCACATTGGACAGAAGAGGGCCAAACGGACAAACTTCATGATCATATCCGGTCGGGCGCCGGAAAGCCACAAGGCGAGATAATTGGTGTCGGTTTTGTTTTCTTTTCGTTGAACACGTACGGGCTGAAAACAAGTACGCAGCTAGTTATTGATTCTGGCTGAAAGCGGGTACGCAGCAAGTTGATTCTAGCTGCGTCCCCGTTTCTGCTTCCCTGAGCAAAGGTTGAGAGATGCTCCCGCCACTGCATGGCCAATTCCGGGGCGTCTCACCTTTCCGTCGGAAGATCCATCACTGCAGTCGCCCCCATCAGGTCTGCGCCAGTCATGGGAGGCGTTCAGCCAAGGCGGACGATTTTCTCTGGACGAGGCCGCTTGAAGCTTTTGAGGTACAACTTCTCAATGAACTGAGGGAGAGGGAGTTTCCACGGCTCGTACTTGTGGTTGTCGAGCTTCCCGAGTTTCTTGGGGTTCATTCCCAGTTCGCGCGCCATCTGAACGTGCGCGTCGGTCAAGCGATGGCGTTTCTTGGCCTCGAGCCAAGGAATCAGCTTTTGAGGAACTTTTTGCTTGCCCACATGAAGCCTCGTGCGATTCCCAGTGCCATTCGCCAACCACGGGTGACGAAAGGGTTTTCCGTCAATCAATGCCGGGTCCGCTTTTTTCATTCAGAGCCGAGTTGCACTCGGTCAAGGATTTTGTACAGTAATTTCCGGGTTTTGTACACGGTTTCGCCGGCCCTGATGTTCCCACTCGATCGACTTTGACCGGAGGATGGTTCAAAAGCGGAGATGGTTCCGGAAATCCGGTGTCAGTTCGTCTTTTCGGGCAAGAATGATGAACTGACACTGGATTTCGACACCGAATTTCCTCCCGATTGTATGGTGGCTTGGTCTGCTCGTCCGCCATCTTGAGAAAGAGCAGGAAGGTGATCTGCTCGATGTAAGACATGTAACTCAAGCCATCGTCCCGGAGGACGTGGGCGAAGTTCCAGGCTTTGCTGACAACTTGTTGCGTAGCCGTGCTCATGAAGTCTCGCCCGTCTTTGCACCTGATATGTCGAGTGCGTAAGCGAGGTTCTTGACAGGGAAGGTTCGGCCCGTCACCCGGACTCTTTGGTCGTCCTGCAACGCTTGGAACACGTCTTCGAGAAGCTCCTCGTCGAAGACGAACCTTTGGATTCCTGGAGTTCCGCCGATTTCCCGGAGTTCAAAGCTTAGTCTGTCTTTGTCGAGTTCTCGAATACGGCCTTCCAGATCCACAGGTTGGGGCTCGAGTGCTTGTGTCCGGATCGCCGCGTTCACTCGCTGTCTCGCCTTTCGCTCCAGAAGAAGCGGTGACACACGAGCGCCGATCAACTGGCCCTTGAGTTCGATGCGTTCAATACTGCCTTGGGATGATGGAGTGAGCTCCTTGAGGGCTCTCAGCACCACGGCACTTTCATCGGGGTCACCAGGATTGTAGACCCCCTCTTCACCGGCCGATGTGCTGAGCCACTTCAAGCCTTTGCTGAGGAGCTTTCCGACCTTCTCTAGGGTCTCGACCTCGTATGACTTGTGGTCAAGAGACGTGAAGAGGGTGTTCTCCTCAAGTGGCATTCGAAAGGAAATCTCGAAGCTACCGTAGGCAAAACGTTGAGTGGGCAGATCAAAGAGTCGCCGCAGGAACTCCTCGGGGCGACCGGCCTGAGACGACTGCCCGAGGACATACTCCGACAGCACCTTGAAGGACTTCTGCACACCCTCCACGCAGGACCGAATGACACTGCTCGGTATCCGCCCTTGGACGATCTCCGAACCCACGGCCCTAAGAGTGAGAAGGGGTTCCAGGGTCGGCCAAAGCATGGTTCCGTGTGAGGGCAAGGCATCCTTCGGGATGGCCTCAAAACCGACTAGCAAGCAACGGATCATTGAACCATCGTGAGCTACGTCACACAGCCAGCACCGGGGCTGATTGAGAGCATCGTGGACGCTGAGAATACCTTGCCGCAACGAATCAACGATCCCTGGGCTGGTCGGAACCACGACGTAGCGAGTGGCCTTCTCATCTTCGTCCGACCAATGAGCGAGATTCAGTTCGCCATCGAGGTCCCGAGTCGTGAAGGTACGAGGTCCGTCGTACTCGTACAGAACCTCAACTGGCTCGAACGGAGTGAATCGCCCGGAATCGATTTCCTTCCCCTCGATCTCCCACATGGTTCAACCCTCTTCCTGCACGATCGAGAAGGGGCTGGCGCGGTCCACATCCTTGTAGGACCACCAAGTGGTGTGCGTCGGCTGCTTCCCAGTCGTCAACCTGGTCTTTCCGTGTTCGGCAAGAAGTGTCCCCTGAGCGATCAACCGACCGAGTCTCGGCAAGAGCCGCCTTTGATGAACTGCATCGCCAAGTTCTCTGAATACCGACAACCCACGCCGCAGGCAGTCAGGCGCTTTGAGCAACTTGCCCGATTCGAAGTGACTCACAAAGTCGGCAGCCATAGGCGGCTCATTATTTACTATACGAAAGACCACACCCGAAGCGTCAACAGCATCAGCAGGTGGACAGTTACTTGGCCAGCCTTCCGGAAAGGTCATTGGAGTCACTCAAACATGAATGAACAGGGTTGATGTCCGGGTTGTCCCGGATACTGAGTTGAAGCCGATCAGTCAAGCCGAACTTCATCTTGGGATCCGACAACCGGCGAGTCGAAGAGAGGTAACATGCATGCCTTCCGTGGCTTACGGCCCTGGCGAGACCTCGAAGAACCGATCGTAGCTTGGTAGCTGGAGCAACGCTCCCGCCGGACGCGCTCAATAAGTAGGGCGGCAGGTTCGTCGGTCGGGTCTTGGGGCACGAGGCGACTCTCGAAAGCCCGCTTAAGATCCCCTGGCGTATAGTGTCCCCGGAAATCACGGACATGGGCGAAGTTCCATGCCTTGCTGACAACTTGCTGGGTGTCGGTGCTCATTTGACTTGGGCGATCCAGTAAACCGTGATGGTTGCGGGGTTGAGCCAGTCGAAATCATGGTCGCAGATCAAGGGGACAGCGCCAGTCGCTTTCGCCGTCGCTGCGATCCAGAGGTCGTTGCCCTTCGTATTGTGTCCGCCCCGCAGGTCGAGGACCGTAAGGTCCGCATAGGCATCGACGACCTCGGGAAGCCCCGCGTCGACCCGGACGACTTCTCCGAGCAAGCGGCTGAGGTCAGCCATGCGAGTAGCACCCCAGTTCCGTTGGCGGGCGAATCCGAGGATCTCGCCCTCCGTGATGGTGGAGATCAGGGGGCGGTCTGCCCGCGCCGTGAGGGCAAAATGGTTTTCGATCCAGACTCCGGTCGCATCCTGCCTCGCCAGGTGGACCAGCACGCTCGTATCGAGCAAAACAAGGGCGTGGCTGGGAAGGATCACGATGTCCTCTCCAGCCAAGCATCGATCTCCTCGTCGGTCTCATCTCCTGGCCAGCGCCCTACAATTGCGGAGACACCCGACCTTGGTCCTTGAGGGACACGGAGCGAGGAAGGATCGAAGCGCTGTGTCCTCGGTGAGGGGATGCGCGACCAGAGAGAGGGTTCCCCCTCCGCCCCCCTGATCTCATCGGCGTCGATCCTCAGCAATCGCCCCGACGCCCGGTAGACTGCCTGTCCGAGAACGAGAACGCGATGGTTCAAGTGGGTGGCGGCATCCACGATGCTTCCCGAGACGAGGACACCCCGAACCTCCTGCCCGTCGTCGAGCCGCAGGGTGAAACTCTGGGTGCCGGCACGAACCATGTCCAACGCACCCGCCAACCGGACCCGTTGCGGCAGGGGAGTCGTTGCCTGGAACTCCTGCGCCGTCCGAATGACCCGGAGATTGATGACTGCTACCGCCGTGTCCGGGCGGGCCGGGTCAAGGCGGACTTCGTGAAACGTGCCGTTGAGGACGTTCTTGAAGCCAACGAGATTGCCGAGCAGGCTTTTATCGAAACGGTCGCTGTCCTCGTTGTGTGCGGCGACATCCCGCACCACTTCACCGAACAGGTCAAGCCCGGTCAGGCTCGGGTCGGGGCGTGAGGACCAGAACTCCTGCTGCTGGTAAAGTTCCGCCGCCGCCTCGCCCAGGGTGGAAGTTTCGAAGTAGAGAACCGATGCGTCATCGCCTTGGTGGTCAATGAACCGCAGATCGGCAGCGGCTTTCAGCCAGCGGGGACGAGGACCACGAACGCTGCTTCGCCCTCGGAACGCCATCGAAACCGACTGCCGAACGACGGCGGGTATTACCGTGAGGGCAAGGCCGAGCGCCTGAGGGGGGAGGCGGCGTCCGTAATGGTGGCCGCTGCTCGTCAAGGTGATCGTCCGGGTCACGTGTCCCATGGTTTGCCTCCCTGGCCGTTGCCGTCGTCCCGGGGAAAGGGGAGCAACGGGTCTGACGTCCTACGCGGTCGCCTTGCTCGTCGAGTGCCCAGACGTCCATTATACATCTTGGTGGCAGGCTGTCGCTGCTGTCGGATGCGCTCCAGGAGTTTCTCGGCGGGTTCGTCGGTCGGGTCTTGGGGGACGAGGCGACCCTTGAAGGCCCGCTTCAGGACGCCCTGGCGCAGACGAGTGGCTCGCCTCAGGTTGGCTTTCACCTGCTTGTCGACTTCGTCGATGATGGAGTGGGGGGAAATCCGGTCACTCTCGGAAGATCCATTCGGGGGGGATCAACCGGTCGAGGCGGCGGCGGAGGTCCTCGGGGAGCAGGGCGAGGCCGACTTGGTAGGAGGCGTTGGTCCAGCCGAACCCTTCGCGGGTGATGTAGGCGAACCGGGTCCCGACGTTGCCGTATTCGTCGAAGACCTCGTGGGAGCGTCGGACGACGTTAAGCTTCTCGGGGATCGTGCCGTTGTAGTCCACGGCGTTGCGGGTCAGGGTGTAGAGCCAGCGATAAATCAGGCGGCGGGCGTCGCGTTCGAATCCGTAGTTGAGCAGCCCACGCCAGGTGATCATCTGGTGCGGGGCCCAGCCGTTCGGGTAGTCCCACTGGCGTTGGGGCCGATCCGGCTCGCGGATCGGGCCGCGCGAGGTCTCGGTGCAGGCCACCAGCCCGCCCGCTTGTTCCAGGCCACGCCGCCCGGGATCGTCGGATCGCAGGGCGGCCCGGACC
>JBAUOX010001186.1:0-7006 GCA_049579985.1 Isosphaeraceae bacterium
CTGACGCTGATCGGCACCGGCTCGGTACTTGCCCTGCTGGGTGCCTGGCTCTTCAGCGTGCGGGAGTTCCGCGTCAAGACGCCGGAGGGAAGTTGACATTGAACCCGCAGGCTCACGGCGGACGTACCGGCCTGGCACAACGGGTGCCCGGATCGAGGTGAGAACATGCCAGTCCCCGCGGATCGATCAACCCGCACGCCCCGCGACCAGCGCTGCCCTCTGCGCTATCTCGCTCTGTTCAAGCCCTTCGATGTCCTCTGCCAGTTCACCGACGCCGATGGAAGGGCGACGCTCAAGGATCATCTGACTGTTCCCGGGGTTTACCCGGTTGGCCGGCTCGATCGTGATAGCGAGGGGCTGCTTCTGCTCACCGACGACGGTCGCCTGGCCCATCGCCTGACCGACCCGAGATTCGAGCACCCCAGGACTTATCTCGTGCAGGTGGAGCGGGTTCCCGGTCCGGCAGCTTTGGAAGCGCTGCGTCGTGGTGTTGTCCTCGCTGATGGACCGACGCGCCCGGCCCAGACCGAGCTGCTGGAATCCGCTCCCTCCCTGCCCGACCGTCCGGTGCCGATCCGCTTCCGCAAACACGTGCCCACCGCCTGGCTCCGGCTGACTCTGCGCGAGGGACGCAACCGCCAGGTCCGGCGAATGACCGCGGCCGTCGGTTTCCCGACGTTGCGCCTGGTGCGAGTTGCCATCGGCCCGATCGAGCTTGGCGACCTGGCGCCCGGCCAGTGGCGCGAGCTGACCGCACAGGAACGCAGGGCTCTGGGCGCATTGCGATCCAAGAACCCTGGACGTCGAGAACCGGGGCCTGGCTTCACGGGCCGACCTCGCGGAAGCCTGTAAACTGGAATACACTGGAACGTCTCAGTATGGTAACGCAGTCGAACGTGGTGAAGCCGGATCTCCGGCATCCCGGAGCCCCCAGCTCATGACCACCGGTGTCTCGCCGCGAAACGTCGCGAATTCCCCCTTGCGGCTGGCCTTCGACGCCGGCACGCTGATCGTCGAGGGTCTCGCCGAGGGCGATGAGCCGGGCCTGCCCGGGGTCAAGTACGACTACCGCACCAAGGTCTTCCGCGCCGAGGCGATCTGGTATCGCTCGCTGGTCGAGCACATCCGCAAGCAGGGAATCGCCTACACCGACCAGGCGCGGGCCTATGATCCGGTGCCCTGGAAACTTCAGGTCTCCAAGGAGGCGTTTCCCCACCAGGTGGAGGGTTTGCAAGCCTGGTGGAAGGAGGGTGGCCGCGGGGTGGTCGTGCTGCCGACCGGAACCGGCAAGACGCACCTGGCGAACCTGGCGATCGAGAAGGCCGGCAGACCGGCGCTGGTGATCACGCCCACGATCGACCTGATGAACCAGTGGTATGACGAGCTGGCAATGAGCTTTGGCACCGAGGTCGGCCTGATGGGCGGGGGCTACTACGACATCCGGCCGCTGACCGTGACGACTTATGACTCGGCCTACATGCACATGGAGCGTCTGGGAAACAAGTTCGGCTTGATCGTTTTTGACGAGTGCCATCACCTGCCTGGACCGACCTATGGCCTCTCGGCCACCAGCGCGATCGCCCCCTTCCGGCTGGGCTTGACGGCGACTCCCGAACGCGCTGACAACGCGCACACCCACCTCGATCAGCTCATCGGGCCGATTGTCTTTCGCCGCGAGATCAGCGAGCTGCGCGGCCAGTTCCTGGCCGAGTACCGGGTGGTGACGCTGTACGTGGCGCTCAGCGAGGAAGAGCGGACCCGGTACGAGCGGGCTCGCGAGCTCTACCGGGGGTTCGTGCAGCAAGCGGGCATCAACATGAGCAAGCCCGACGGCTGGAGCAAGTTCCTCTATCTCGCCTTTCGCTCGCCCGAGGGCCGCGAGGCCTTCCACGCCTACCGCGAGCAGCGCACATTAGCCCTGGCCGCCCCGGCAAAGCTGAACCTGCTGGCTCGATTGCTCGACCGGCACAGCGGCGATAGGGTTATCATATTTACTCATGATAACGCAACTGTCTACACGATTGCTCGCCAGTTCCTGGTGCCCGTCATCACCCACCAGACGAAGACCAAGGAGCGCCGGGAGGTCTTGGTCCGGTTCAACAGCGGAGCCTACCCGATCGTCGCGACGTCGAAGGTGCTCAACGAGGGTGTGAACATCCCCGAGGCCAACGTGGCGATCATCCTCTCCGGCTCCGGCTCCGTCCGCGAGCACGTCCAGCGCCTGGGCCGCATCCTGCGCAAATCCGGCGATAAGGAAGCCATTCTCTACGAAGTCATCACCCGCGGCACGGTCGAGGAGTTCACGTCGAATCGGCGCCGGCAACATAGTGCGTATGATGGGAATTGAGAGGCCGGGGACCGGCCGCGGATGAACGCGGACCCAAGAAGTGCTATCGAGCACGGAGGATGCGTCGAGACAGGGCCCGCGGGGTTATTGAGATTCTCCGGCAAGCCCGAGTACGAGAGCACGGGTTTGCCGTGCGAGGCGGAAACGGAGCGATTGGAGGGTGTCGAGCACCGGCTCGATTCTCGTAATCAGGCCGGCTCGCTTGGCATCGAGGAGCAATCCCAGCGTGCCCGTCAGACGCAATCCGAGGGAGTGGGCGGCCTGACGCGCCATGGCGTCATCGAGGATCACGATTGCGTCGCCGCATTCCAGGGCCAGCGTGAGCACCTCGGCCTCACCCGCGCCGAGACCCGGAGAAAATGAGATGGAGGGAGAGCGAGATGGCGACCGGATGGTAACCCAATCCATGTGGGCCGGGTCTGGGAGGTCGAGTCCGAGGGACCGGCCGACATCCAACTCGGTGTCTACCGCCGGCGGGATCAGCACCTGCCCAACCAGTGAGGGGATGATCATCAATAACCCCACCTGGTGGAGGTATTGCATCGGAGATGTATTGCAGATAACGTCACCCAAGCCGCGTCTCCTGACGGAAATCCTCCTCCGTCATCCGAAAAGTATCGACCCCAAAGTCGGCCAACTTCGTGAGGAAGACAGTTCGGGGAATGCCTGCGACTTGCGCCGCTGCTCCTGATGACAGTCGTCCCAACTCGTAGAGCTTGATCGCTCCGGCGAGACGAAGTTCCCCGCCGAACTGCTCGGGGGTCATTTTCATCGCCGAGAGAGCTTCGTCGGGGACGGACAGCATGATCTCGCTCACGGCACTCTCCTTTTCAACCACTCTTGTGATCGACCCGGGCGCCCTCTCACCGGAGTAAATGGCTGAAGCTCAAATCGGTGGTCGCTGCGCAAGAACTCTCGACTGGCGCGGGAACCTCGTCTGAAGCGGTAAGCTCGTCGGAACAACAGCTCCGCTCATCCTATCCGATGTAGGCTCGGTTCTCCGATACCACGCTGCGGACCAAAGACCTCCCACGCGATCTGGCCGCGAGGTGGTTGTCAGCCAACAAAGGAAGTCAGCAAGCGAAGTTTTGAGTGAGCCGGTGACTGGCCCGCACTGCTTCGAGATCGAGTTGGCCGAGTCGTTGCCGCAATAGCATCTGACTTCCTCAAGGAAGCCATTCTCTACGAAGTCATCACCCGCGGCACGGTCGAGGAGTTCACGTCGAATCGTCGCCGGCAACATAGTGCGTATGATGGAAATTGAGAGGCCGGGGACCGGCCGCGGATGTACCTCGCCGATGGCGCGACGCAGGCTCTCGGCGGACTGCGGGACAACGATCAGGTGAACATGATTGGGCATCAAGCAATATGCCCAGATCGCGACCTGCTCTGCGCGGCAGAATTGCGAGATGAGCTCGAGATAGTGCTGGTAGTCTTCCTCACCGAAGAACGTCTGCTGTCTGCGGTTTCCCCGCTGGGTGACATGGTGGGACATGCCAGGAGCTATTACACGTGCCAATCGAGCCATGGTGAGAAGCTAACCCGGCCACAACCCCGCGTCAACAGTTAGGTATCGTGTCCCCGGAACTCCCCAGTTTGGAGATAGGGGGGTTGCCGGAGCATGCCGGGAAGGCGATCATGTCGGTTCGGACCGATCAACGCGGCGCGCGGGGCGGGACCTTGCCTGGTTTGGTCGGCCGGCACATACCTGGAGCCTCATCATGGTCTTCCAGAAGCACATCCAACGTCGAACGAGCGGCCACCGCGATATGCACGACCTGACCGGCGAACTCCAGCAGATTGTCGAGCAATCCGGGATCCAGAGGGGAATCGCCTGCCTTTGCAACCTCGGCAGCACGGCGGCGCTCGGCACCATCGAGTTCGAGCCGGGCCTGGAAGAGGATCTACCTGAGCTGCTCGACCATCTGATCCCTCCCAGCCGGGAGTATGGCCACGAACGGGCCTGGCACGACGGCAACGGCCATTCCCACCTCCAGGCCACCCTGCTCGGCCCGAGCCTGACCGTGCCGATCGAACAGGGCCGGCTCGTGCTCGGCACGTGGCAGCAGGTCTTCCTGCTGGAGTGCGACGTTCGCTCCCGCCAGCGGAGCGTCGCCGTGACCGTCATAGGGGAGTGAGTTTTCGTCGGGTGGGCACCGCCGGAAACCCCAAGTCCCATCGGACGTCGGCCGATGCCCAACCTACGAGCCAAGATTCTTGTTTATGAAAATCTCAAAATGTGACATGCCGATTTTTTATTCGGCAAGAAAGGAGAACGATCATGGTTCGCGTGCTGCAAGGGCTCGTGAGTGTGGCGGGGCGAATTGCGCTGTCCGCGATCTTCTTGATGAGTACCCTGGGATACAAGATTCCCAACTTCAACAGTGCCGCCCAGTTGATGGCCTCCAAGGGCATTCCTGCCCCCAGGCTCATGCTCGTTGGGGCGATCGTGTTCTTGATCGTCGGCAGCTTGTCAGTCATCGCCGGCTACAAGACCCGGTTCGGGGCGGTCCTGATCTTGGTCTTCCTCGTTCTGGCCAGCTATTATTTCCACGATTTCTGGACGCTCTCCGATCCCAAGGCCCAGCAGGAGCAGATGATCCATTTCATGAAGAACCTGTCTATGATGGGGGCTATGCTCTTCATCATTGCCAACGGTCCGGGGGCGTTCAGCCTCGATTCCAGGCCCGCCGCGCCTAAACTTCATGAGCGGATTTGACCGTTTGATCGGCGACCGAGCTTGAAGACATTTCGTGCAACACGGTCGGAATGGTTTCAATCGCATGAGCAAGCATCTTGTATCCACCCCGTAACGACCTTCCGGAATCGACTCATCAGTTCCCTGGACACCATACTTAATTTTTCGGAGTTAGGTATGGTGTCCCCGGAACTACTGCATCGTATCCCATAACGCCCTTTATGGGATACGATCCACCCACCGAAGTCAAGCGGCTTGTTGCATGCAGGCAATCGCTTGATAGTTGCCAATTTGTTAACATTTGACGGCGCGGAACATCGTGGAGATGATTTCGGTGTGAAGGAACCAACGCACATGGATCGCACTCGCATTACATGGACAATGCCGAATGGCTCGGAGGGGGTTGATGATGATCTTGGCAACCCTTTCTCGCGGGCAGTTAATCGGCTGTTGGAGGATGGGCAGCCGTTCTCCAGGATGGCGTTCTGCTTCTGCATGTCGCCGGGGCTGATGCCACAAGAGGCAAGCATTTTGCGTTGGCTAGGAAGTTTCGTGCTTTCGGCTGGCGACAGAGTGATCTTTTTCCCAGGCTTCGACAATGCGATGACGGAAATACAGGGATATCAAGGTTCGTCGCTGAAGTGGGACAAAGCATTTCGCTCTTCCTGCGTTTCAGGGGGTTACAACCCGGAATTCGCCGCAACTCTTTTTACGGAAAGCACTTATATGGGGTAGTTAGAGAGGCCGAAATCCCGCCACAACTGTCTGCCACACAAGGGCTTAGGGTGATACTTGCCAACTAACCCCCCGAAACGCAGGATGAGCCAAGCATTTAATACCGATCATGTTTCATTGGAAAAGGATTGGACACGATGGCATGTTACAAGCCCGAAATCTGAGGACCATTTGCGGGGTCCTAGAACGATTCCCTTGGGCGAAGGACGCTACCTGTGGTTTGGCATGAGCATCGCCAGCTTCTCGGTTCTGAGAAGCGTGAGGAAGGCGACGGTAGCGTCGTATCCATCACCGCCGACGGACAGTATTCGGCGGCTGGAAACCTTCATCGAGACCAGGAACGATGCAGAGTTCTCGGCAGTATCGTTTCACCCGGGATTAGACCTATCAAAAACCGAGGGGCTCCCACATTTTTCGGTCATCGTTGGGCCGAAAGGCTTCCCCGACTACCAAAAAGATAGGCTTGCGTTCCCGGATGGATCGCCGTTCTTGAAGAGACCATTCACTCCAGGGAATGTTCGCCTTAAGATACGCATGCACCGATTATCTCTGGCTGAGCAAGTTGATATTCAAATCGTAACGTCATGGCTGCCTGGCAGTCTGAGGGTCCCCGTTGTTTTCACGGCAGAGGGAATATGAGAATCCTCTTTATCGGATACCGGCTCCTAGCCGGTTTCGATCCGGTGAAGTCAATTCTGATGACGGTTCCACCAAGCGTTGTCCCAAAACTCCTGATAGGCTTCAAGAATAGACAATGCCAGTCAACTGAGGATGCGCGCGGAGACTCTGATGTTCGTTCCAAATAACATCCGGAAGTGCGTCGTGTTCATCGGCTACAAGACAAACGCCGGGAATATGAAACTGGCAGGGACTGCTTTCTTAGCGGCCAGGGAAAGCGAGGAGGATTGTTCTAAGTTCGCTTATGTGATAACGGCCAAGCACGTCATCGATAACATCCGGCACCGCCTATGCCACAGCGCGTTCTTGAGGGTGAACTACAAAGATGGGTCTACAGAGTGGGTCGAGAGCGATCTTTCCCACTGGTATTACCATCCTGACGATGCGCTCGTCGACGTGGCCACTGCCCATTACCATAACCCCGGAGACCTGGATCATCTGGGTGCTGTCGCGCCAGTGCCAAGGATTTCCACGAAATCCGGGCCGTTTTCACGCGGGGAGTGGCTTGAGTCCCCCCCTGGATCAGCTCGGGGCTATTGAAATAGAGG
>JBAUOX010001187.1:0-5564 GCA_049579985.1 Isosphaeraceae bacterium
CCCTGCGACCGCGCGCCGATGACTGCCCCGTAGCCGGCCGCAACGCCAATGGCCGGCGCGCCGCGAACCCGAAGCAGCTTGATGGCCTCCCACACGGTCGGCGCGTCATGACAGTCGATCTCGAGGAATTCGGTCGGCAGCCGGGTCTGATCGATGAGGCGCAGAGACCCCCGCGCCGCGTCGCCGACCCACGCCACCGTCTGAAACGCCTCGATTTCCTCGGCCCCGGACATTCGCTTGACTTGCCTCCCTCGGGATCATCAATGGCTCGTCCACGCACTCACCCGATTTCTTATTCCTCGTCCTCTTCCTCATCTTCGTCGTCTTCCTCGTCTTCCTCGGGATCGACCCAAGTGTAAAACTCGGAGAAGACATCCCAGATGTTGCGTAGGGCCGATCGAAGGTCGCCCGATTTCAAGGGCCCGTGCTCCCCGGTGTAGCCGGCGACCTCGGTGGCAATTCTCAGCAGCTCGAGGTTCTGCCGTCTCATTTCCAGGAAGATCTGGCTCTGGGTGTCGAGTTCGAGTGCCTCTTCGAGAGCCTCCTCGACCTCGTCTTCGTGCGGGTGCGAATGATCGTGGTCGTGTTCATGAGTATTGTCGTGTTCGTCGTGACCCATCGCGTGAATCTCCCCGGGTAGGATTTTCATTGGAAATTGGTTTCAACGGTCCTCGGCTTACGGTTGTGGATCGGTCCCGGCCATGGCGATTCTCCTTCCTTCTCGGTTTCAGCCCTTGGAGGGCGCCGCGGTTGCGGCCGAGGCGTGCGGTCGGGCGTCCAGCGGGCTGTAAGGCAGGCCGAAGGTCGCGGCGACCGCCCGGTTGGTGACGCGCCCCCGATCGATGTTCACCCCCTCGGCGACTCCGGGATCGGTTGCGGCCAGAGCCTTCCAACCATTCTTGACAAGTTGCAGGACATAGGGAAGTGTAACGTTGCAAAGCGCATAGGTGCTCGTCCGGCCCACGGCGCCGGGCATGTTGGTCACGCAATAGTGAACCACTCCATCCACCACATACGTGGGTTGAAGGTGGGTGGTGGGCCGGCTGGTCTCGATACACCCGCCCTGGTCGATGGCCACATCGACGATCACCGTGCCGGTCTTCATCAGCCCGAGGTCCTGGCGCCGGATCAGGCGAGGCGCCCGGGCGCCGGTGATCAGCACGGCCCCGATCACGAGGTCGGCCCGCTCGATCGACTCCCGAATCGTGTGCCGATCAGAATAAAGCGTGGTCACGTTGGGCGGCATGATGTCGTCGAGGTAGCGGAGCCGGTCGAGGTTCACGTCCAGAATTCGCACGTTCGCTCCCAGCCCGGCGGCAACCTTCGCCGCGTTCGAGCCGACCACGCCTCCACCGAGAATGGCAACTTCGGCAGGCGCGACTCCCGGAACTCCGGCCAGAAGAATCCCCCGGCCTTCCTGAGGCCGCTCGAGGAACCTGGCCCCCTCCTGGATGCTCATCCGGCCCGCGACCTCGCTCATCGGTGTCAAGAGCGGCAGACTTCCACGGGGATCACGGAGCGTTTCGTATGCGATCGCAGTGATCCCACTGTCGATGATCGCACGCGTGAGGCTCTCGTCAGCCGCGAAGTGAAAGTAGGTGAAGACGACCTGGTCGGGACGGAGCAAGGACCACTCGGAGCTCTGGGGTTCCTTGACCTTGACGATCATGTCGGCCTCGGCCCAGATTTCCCCGGCACTCGCGACGATTGTCGCACCGGCCGAAGCATACTGGGCGTCGACGATGCCGCTGCCCTGCCCCGCGCCGGCTTCGATCAACACCTGATGGCCCGCGCTGGTCAGTTCCTCGGCGCCGACCGGCAGCATGGCCACCCGGTATTCATCGGCCTTGATCTCCCTGGGCACCCCAACGATCATCAGATCGACTCCCCGCAACGGCCCTGGCCAGACTCTGCCAGCTCCACGGTCGAGGCATGCATGTCCCGGCCACGGTCGCTCGCCACAAATATTCGATCAGACCTGGGCTGATGAATCAAGGGAGCGAGACCGAGACCGGCATACTGCAAAGTTGCGGTTGACACGTGTTTTCTTTCCTATGGGATTTGTTGCACTGGTTCGGGCAGGGTCTCCTGACCGGCCCGTCCCCTTCGACCGACGGTCTCCCAGTCCCCGGCCGTTGGCGCGTCACCTGGGTATCCAGGGCCTGAACAGATGGCCCGTAAAATGTTGAGAAATGTCGAGAAACGCGGAGTTCACGCAGCCCGAAACGGTCCGAGCGAGGACAGGAAGTGTTGGCAGCGCGTTGAGCTGGGTATCCATGGCCTGAACAGATGGCTCGTAAAATGTCTAGAAAAGTCCGGACGTGGAAACAGGGACGCATCTAGTTATTGATTCTAGCTGCGTCCCCGTTTCTGCTCCTCGTCGAGCGGGCTGGCCTTGGGAATCACCTTGAGGATCTGCTTACTCTGAAAGATCAGCTGGTTCCTACCCTTGAGCAGCAGCACCTGGACCGTGTCAGGCTTCTTGGGGTCGATGATGACCTTTCCCTGGATCTCGCCGCCGCCCCGCAGCTCGATGGTGTCAGACATCGCCTGGACGCCTGCACCCACGAAGACCGCCAAGCTCAAAACCCAGCTCCCTATCGTTCCGCCGCTGCCGCCATGTCGACGCATGCTGGCCTGGCCTTTCGTTCGGGAATTCTGCCCCATGATCCCCGCACTGGCCATTCTATTCTACGAATTACCGTCCCGCCCCGACAGTCACGGATCGGGAATCTCCGCCAGAGAAGACTCATCACCCGGGGGTCATCCGCGCGATCCCCAAAGCTCCCATTCGGAAGCCCTCGCGATGTCTCACTACGGATAGCATGCAGATGTGACAGGTGTTCTTCTCGTGGCCCAATGGGCACTTTGCTGGCGCCGCATCGTGCTGGCCATCCTCGATAACAGCTCTCAAGGCTGGTCTGGATTGAAGACAGCTAACCCCTCGAGCAAGGCGATGTCGCACAGTCTTTGGTCGGCGCAGACGAACTGATCTATGGGGGCGACCTGGTGGAGGCGCAGAGCGACGGCCAGGTGAACCGCGTCCAGGATCCGCAGTTGGCGACTCATCCCGTGCTGGCTGATCAGGTCACCAGCAAGCTGATAGTGTGCATTGACGATCCGTATAGGCCGCACCACACGCTTCCTGACGTCGGCCAGGAATTGGCTTCGCAACCTGGTAAACGCGGCAGTTGAAAAAAACCTGGTGCGCACCTTCCCGGCGAATCCAGACAGCATTTCGACCGTGGCGAGCCGTGAGATGACGCACTCAGCACCCGGCTCCGTCAGGAGTCTCCGGACTTCGGGCGTGCCACTCTCAGCGTGATAGCGTTTGACAAGGGCGCTGGTGTCAAAGAAGTAACGGGCTATCAGAAGCGGTCCGCTCGCTCTTTCTCGATGATGACGCGGGCCATGGAATCCTTGATCGAGGAGGTCCCCTCAAGGACCTCCTCCAAGGTAACGTCGTCATCGTTCTCACGGGCACAATATTCGACAAACTCGTGATCGATGAGGTCATCAAGTGTCGGCACGGTCTTTCCCTTCTCGTACTCCTGGTCGCGGAGCCGTTTGAGGGCCGCTTCGATCACGGCCTCCTCCGAGGGGTACTGTCCGGTCTCAATCTTCTTCTGGACGAAGTCCTTGAGTTCGTCGGTCAGGGAAACATTCATCCGCCAAGCCTCCGCTCGAAATGAGATCCCCGACAAGTCACCTGCTCCAGCATATCGCAACTGGCCACGGCCTGGCAAAACCGACCTGAACAATCACGCCACCTCCGCCACTCAACCGCTTTCCCATCACCGCTCGGTTCTCTCCTTCAGATCCACTGACCACTGGCGACTATTCTCTCGCCACTCGCCACCTACCGACCCGCCAAAATCGGGTTCGTTCGCTTTCTCGATTCCGCCTTCGTTCAGCCTAAGTCCCAATCTGCCAGTGACTGACACCCGAGCAGTTTGGCTTCGTCTTGGCGCTTTTCTATCTTCGCCGTTTTCGTCTCTTCAATTTCACCGGCCGCTGGCTACTGTTCTCGTGTCACTGGCCACTCGCCACTTCCTCCAGATTCACTGGCCAGTGGCCACTCTTCTCTCGCCACTCCCTTCGGCTTCACTGGCCACTGACCACTGGCCACTCCCTTGCCCCCGCCCGCTCGGAGCCCGCTCGAGTCTGTCGTGAAAGAGAATGCGTTCGAATGCCCTGCCTGGTAGGATGAGGTTGGAATCCGCACTGGGAGGATCCTCATGTCCACTGTGATCGCGATCGAACTAGACATCCCCGACGACCTTTCGCGGTTCCGGCTGCCGCCTGGAGTGAACTCCCGGCTTCAAGAATTACTCGATCGCCAGGATCAGGGCACGCCACTTTCTCCCGCCGAGAAGGAGGAAGCCGAAGGGCTGGTCGAGCTTGCCGAGTTGCTTTCGCTGATCAAGCTTCGGGCCCAACGCGCAGGCAACCTGGCGCATGACAGCCGATGAGCGACGTTGCAGATCGCTTGCGTCGTCTGGTCGTGGACCGCGCCGGGAATCGATGCGAGTACTGCCGCTTGAGCCAGGAGGGACAGGAAGCGAGCTTTCATATCGATCACATTACGCCCAGGGCTCGGGGTGGCGCGACCGAGCCGGATAATCTCGCACTTGCTTGCGTCTCAGGCTCGCTCCGCAAGGCGGCCCGCCGATCCGCCCTTGATCCTTTGACGGGGAGGAAGGTCTCCCTCTTCCATCCTCGCCGCCAGTCCTGGTCGAGGCATTTTCGGTGGGAGGGCATGATGATTGTAGGGTCCACCCCGACTGGCCGGGCAACTGTGCACTTACTCGACATGAACCGTCCGCTGACCCTCGCGATCCGCCTGGAAGAGTCTCTCAGAGGTCGACTCACCTGATCGTCTCCGCCTGGCCTCGGTCGCGGTTTTCCCGCCACTCCAATTCTTCCGCCGAGATCCCGTCTCTTCACCGGCCATTGGCCGCTATTCTCACGCCCCACACCAGTCGAGAATCGGCTTCGTTCGCCTGCGCGATTCCGGCTACATTCGTCCTAAGCTGCAATCTGCCAATGACTAACGCCCGAGCAGCTTGGCTTCGTTTTGGCGCTTTTCAATCACCGCGGTTTTCGTCTCTTCAATTTCACTGGCCACTGTTCTCGTGCCACTCGCTCTACTCGCCACTCCCTCCAGATCCACTGACCACTGGCGACCGGCCACTATTCTCTCTCATCATGCGACCACCAAGCTACCGGCAGAGATTGTTCGTTGAGCACGACCTCGGTGGATCGTCGGGGTCCGCCATCGATGCCGCGCGCCGAGCTGGGTATCCATGGACTGAACAGATGGACCGTAAAATGTTGAGATTTGTTGAGAAACGCGGAGTTCAAGCAGCCGGAAACGGGCCGAGCGAAGACAGGATGTGTTGGCAGCGCGTTGAGCTGGGTATCCATGGCCTGAACAGATGGCTCGTAAAATGTAGAGAAATGTCTAGAAAACGCGGAGTTCGAGCAGCCAGAAACGGTCCGATCATGCCGCCACCCCTGCCGGGGGCCCGGTGGCCAAGGCGGAGATGAGCACGGCGCATCAC
>JBAUOX010001188.1:0-10566 GCA_049579985.1 Isosphaeraceae bacterium
CGGCGAAAAAAGAACTGACACCAATAATCCCCAATAATCCCCCCCGCCTCTGATTTTCACAGGATCAGTGCTGCTTGTATTTTGTTCATACAGGCGGAGGGCTCCCGCTTCAACTCGTGCTCCCAGAAGCGAAGGACTCGGATGCCCGCCCCAGCCAATCGATCATCCGTGCGACGGTCCCTTTGGCGATTCAGTTCAATACGCTTCTCCCAAAATGCTCGGTTGGTCGTCGTCTTTCGACTGCAACAATCCGGGCAGCCGTGCCAGAAACACCCGTCAGTGAACACGGCGAGCTTCAGGGAAGAGAAGTAGAACTCTGGCGTTCCGGGCACGCTTTGAGGGTGCATCACCCAGCCACTTATGCCGTGACAAACCATGAGTGCCCGCAGGCGTTTTTCGGTAGTGCGGTTGCCCTTGCTGCGGATCGCCTTCATCACCCGCGAACGAGCGGCAGGGACTCCCTCGAATTTTCCGCCCGGGAGCGTCTTGCGAAGCTTTTTTTCCACGGCAACGCTCCTCCCTTCATCAACTCATCAACTCGACATGGCCATCCCCTGATCACAGAGCCACCGAATGTCACCCAGGATGACCGTTGGGCCGCTCCAGTCGGCCTTCAGGCCCGGTGCAAGCCGAAGGGCATGAGCAGCAAGATCATCGAGCTTGATGCCGTGGAACGGCCCGTAACCAGGAACCAACAACGATCCACTCAGCCTACCGCCCGGCGAGGTCGGAGGCGATCCATGAACGGCCGCCACGTCCATGAGGAAGTAGCGGCGGGCGGAGTCACGCCGGGCGGGAGCGATTGAAAGCTGCTGGCCTCCGTTCAGGAGGGTTCCCTTATCGACGCACTTCTGGACGCACCTTTCAATCTCACCCGACGAGTACCCTTCTCCGGCCAACACGTGGCGGACTTCCGCTTGCGTTCCGTCGGTGCGGATCACAGCGTGCTCGATCTCGATAGGCATCAAGAAGCCGACGTGCTGAAGTTCCCGCCGCAGACGGACTGACGCACTCCTTACTTGGAAGAACGAGCCGGTGGTCGGCATGTTAATCAGGTGTTTTAGGTCGCCGTTGAGTGACGAAAAGTAACCGGCCCCATCGACGTACTCAACGAACCGGGCCGACTCCAGAAGACCAAGAACCGCCGTCCGCGATGTGACCGTCTGCTCGACGTTTTTGTGCGAGACGCTTCCCGAATCGCCTGCATAGAATTGCGATTGGATGAACACGCTTGGCTGCCAATCGGGAACATGGTACGGCAGGATAAAGTCGTAGGCCCGCGTCTTCACCCGCACTTTTTTCCCAGCCGTAGCATCTTCTTGGTCGATGACTTCAACCGTGGCGTCGGCTTCATTCTCCGCGCCTTCCGTAGTCTCGCTCAGGCTTGCCGGTTCATCCGGCTCCACGGCGACCGATTCGACGACGGTGGAGCTGGCCAGCAATCGAAGCACTTCCGTTAGCACAACGTCCGATGTGTTGAAGTCCGTTTCTGCTTCAAGTCCCCATTCAATCATCCGCGTACGCAGCATCTCCTCGGGATCGTGGCCGCCCGAAGCGGCAACCGACCCACGAACCTGGAAAATCACCAGCGGGCTCAGCAGGTCCTTTTCTCTGCTGAATGGTTTCAGCATGAAATAGCTGTAGCCAACACTCCAGAGCTGAGAAATGCAAGCATCATCATTCAATAAGAAGCTAATAAACTGTTCTAGGAGACGCCTTTGGTGGTCGGGATAACCTGACAAGCTTACCACGATGCCAAGGTACTTTTCGGCTTTCAACTCTCGCGGTATCAGTACAAATTGCAGTTGGGACGTTCGCTTGACTTGTCGAACGATCGGAATGGCCTCCCAGCGTGCCTTGTCACGAAGGAACAGGGGAAGCTGGCACTTCGCATTATTGTCGGACTTCCCGGTGACCAGAAAGAGGACCGAAGCGAGCGACTGGAGCGTTCCCAATGCCGCTTCCGGGGGAAGGTCGCGCGTGAGCTCTATGAAAACATCGGCGATAGCCGATGGCTGACAATCCTTCATGTCCTTGAACTGTTGAGAGGCGAGTCCCAGTGACTCGAAGGTCTGAACGACGGCGGTTAGCTCATCGCGGAAACGATCAGTATCGCGGATCTCGCCAAGTGACGGGGTGATCCAGACATCGAACTCAAGAAGTTGCGCGCTTAGGTCGAGCCTCGGTAGCGGCAGTTTCATAGAGCCACCTGCCGTGCCCGTTGAGGACGCAAGTACTCAAGCACCGACGAGGCCAAGTGCTGCGACATCAGGGGCGGCACCGCGTTCCCAATCAGGCGGTATCCGTCAACCAGGCCGATGCCTGATCCGGGCCCGGTGATAACGAAACTGTCAGGAAAGGTTTGCAGCCGGGCACATTCTCTCAGCGAAAACGGGCGGTTCTCTTGGGGATGCAGGAAATAGCGGGGATTATAGAAATTTGTAAGCACTGTTGGCGACGGTTCATCCCATGTGGGCCGTTTGAAAAGCCCTGAGCAAAACATCGCCCCTTTCAGGTCAAACTTTTTGTCGATGTCCTTGATGTAGCCCTTATGAAGCAGCGCCCGCAATTCCTGACCGATCCCGGTCAGCCCGCAGAGCCTTTCGATTTCTTCCAGCAGTAGCGGATTTCCGTTCGGGATTTCACCGTACTGCTTGTGGCGACGGTGCTTGGAGATGGTCTCCAGTACCTTGACCTCGCGTTCCGTCACTTCGCCAAAGACTTCCGGAATTTCCCACGTATAGACGGAAGTGTCCGCGTGCCTGACGTTGCAGAGCTTTTGACCGGGTCTAATCGCCGAAAAAACTCTCTCGTATTTTTTTGGCCAGGAATTGTTTATCTGATGATCGTGGACATCGGGTGACAGTTTCACCAAATCGCCGATGGCATCACGGATCGTCCGGGGCGATTGCAGCCGACGGCTTTGCTTGTCGAGATCAGCGAAAAGCCCCCTCTGGTGCAAAGGCTCCACCAACCTGAACTCGCCGTTGCGTGCTTTTGCCTGGTGCGTCGGCCTCGGCCAAGGGAAGCCATGTCGCAAGCTCTGACGCACCCCGACAAAGAAAACCCGCCGCCGGTGCTGCGGCACCCCGAACGCCAGAGCATCCAGGATACAGTGATCGACTTCATAGCCGATTTGCCGGAAGTCCGCGACGATCCGTTTCAGGAAGGAGCCGTTAAAATTCTGGGTGATCCCATCCACGTTCTCAGCAATGAAAATCTGGGGCTGTAGATTTGCGACCACCCGTGTCATTTCGACATAGAGCATGTTTCGGTGGTCATTTTCCTGCTTCGGCCCGGCCTTGGAAAATCCCTGGCAAGGAAACCCGCCTAGCACCACGTCACATTGGCCCAGCCTTTCAATGTCCGAATGAAATTCCTCAGAGGTAACGTCCCGCCGGTAAACCCGAGCGTCGATGTTCCTGGCGTAGCAATCAACGGACGCCGGATCGTTGTCGCATGCATAGAGGAGATCAAAGCCCGCGTCCTTGAAACCAAGGTCCAGGCCCCCACAGCCGCAAAAGATACTTACAACGCTTAGCATCGCTCACTCGCCCTTGGTTCCATCCCTTGAACAACGCAAACCATCGTTGCATTGTCAAGCGATCATATTAACGCTCCGACTGATACCTCGCTCTAAGGTACTAAGGTTGACACCCTTCTGAACGATTTGAGATTAAGTCTTGGTTAATCCCACACTGGACGACATGCGCTGCCTCGAGCAGCGCCTTGACTCGATCGACAGCCCCTGCCATGTCACGTTCAATCTCATGCCCCCAAATGCGGATTACTTTCCACCCCTGCCTGCGAAGACGCCTGGAGTTGTATTGGTCGCGCTGTCGAGTCCGCTCTATCTTTTTTGCCAGTAATCGGAGAGCTTGTGCTTCCATTGCGAAAACCGCCATCCGTGCCAGAAATCGCCGTCCACAAAGACGATGACCCTAGCCTTCGTAAAGACAAAGTCAGGCTTGCCAAGTATGAACAAGCAGTTTCGACGATATCGCCATCCATGTCTCTGGAAAGCAGCGGCTAGCGCCTTCTCGAGTGAAGTGTTCTTGTCTTTGATCGCCTGCATGTTCTTACGGCGCTGATCTGGCGTGAGATTATCTGCCACGGTTATTTCCCTGCTACCTGTCAGGGGAATGAGTTCGAGACTCAGGCGTTCCCCGATCGTTCCGCTTTCCAGGTCACTGACAAGCCGACCGAGGCCAACTTATCCTCTAACTCTTGCAGCTCGCGGTTCCTAAGTAACGGGCTCCCGTCTTTGTTCAGAAAGCCCGCATCGCTCGCGATCCTTATCGCATCGGTCTGACGGTCGTCGATGAGTGCCTTCATGACTTCCGCCTCGATACGCGAGAGGCTGAGCGACTTGAGCCGATAATCCACGAACGCCTCCCAGGCCATGGGGCACCAGCGGCTGACAATCTCGTTGCCGATAACGTTCGCGTAGCTTCGGATCTCGAGCTGCGCATGGGCATCCATCCGCAACTGAAGGAAGTGAAAGAGATTGTGTAGGTCGATCTTCCAATATGCCTCGGTATAAGTGGAAAGAGGCAGGTCCTTTCTAGCCTGCTCTCTTGCGACGCCCATCCTCAATCGGCTCTCGTACATTTCGCGGCTCAAACGGTGAATCTCGGCTTCCTCCCTGGTCAACTCCTCTCCGATCACCTGGTCAACCGTTCCCTCACTGCCCTGACGATTCAAATTCGATTGAATCCGCCACTCGCCCGGCGCCGTTTTCTGTGCCGCGTCGATTGCTTCGGAGTATCGCGTCGAGTACTCATTGACGTTCGCCGTCCTGTGGCGTATCCACTGCCTCCAGCAGTCCATCGGAACCCTGACGTGGAACTTGACTTCGCACATCTCGAACGGCGTGGTGTGCCAGTTCCGCATCAGGTAGCGGATCAGACCCCGGTCCTCCGAAACGCGCTTCGTGCCTTTTCCATAGGAAACGCGCGCTGCCTGAACGATTGAACCGTCGGAGCCGAGATAATCTACAACACGAACGAATCCATCGTCCAGAACCTTGAATGGATGCCCTAGGATTTCATCCAGTTCGGGCACGACAGTGCGTTGGATCTTTTCCATCTTCATCCCTAACTTTTTCTCTCACAGAAACTTCTATCAAGGTGCGGGCAACGGCCTCCGCAAGCAGAGGAGGTACGGCGTCGGCAACCTGCTGCTGTTGAAACCCGATGCTTCCGAGAAACCGATAGCGATCCGGAAACGATTGTAGCCGAGCAGCCTCCCGTATGGACAGACCGCGATCCTGGCTCGGGTGAATGAGCATGTTCTTCCTGAAATTTCCGATCACCTTGGACGGAAGGTCCGCCCTGAGCCTGTAGTAAATCCCTGTGTGACAGCGTGTTGCGTCTTGATAGTTGTCCATCAGGTCGTCGGGAATCGCTTCCCAGTTCTGTCCCGGCCTGATCCAGGCGTACCGGGCAAGCACTTTCTCAGAGTTCGTGGTCACCAGGTTTCCCTGAACGACTTCCTCCGACGAGCGCATGGCCCTTTGGTATTCGGAGGGTCGCACACTCTTTGGGTAGGGAAGAAAGTCGGTCGCGGCTCCCGACCTGAGCCGAGGAAGGTCTCCGATGGCTTCCCTAACCGGGACGAACGGCCTCAAACCGGGACCGTGCGTTTTCAGAGGGTGTGGCAGGAGAACTCCAGATCGACAGCCCACCACGAAAATTCGCCGCCGTACTTGAGGAACGCCAAACTCCGTGGCATCCAGCTCGTGGACCTCCACCGCGTACCCTGAGCCTTTTCCCCGATCGAGAATGTCTTGAAGTAACAAACCTCCGGCCAACGTTTTCAGTCCGGCAACGTTCTCAAGCACGAAGCAGAGGGGTTGCATCCCGTCGAGGAAACGGAAGAACTCGACATAGTAGTGGTTCCGCGGATTGTCGAGAGTCCGCGTTCGCCTGTTGGATTCCGAAAAACCCTGGCAAGGAGGACCCCCGATCAGGGCGGTTAGACCTCCCCTATTGATACCGACACGCGCCAGGCAATCTTCGGGAACCAACTTCCCGATTTTCTCCTCGATCAAAACAGTGGATGGGTGGTTGCATCTATACGTTCGGCCGGTTTTCGGGTCGCTTTCAATCGCGAGAGCGATCCTGAACCCTGCTTGCTCGAAACCAAGACTCAATCCACCTGCGCCGGCGAACACGTCTACCGCTATTGGTTGCGTATCATCAGTAGTGAGCAGGTGTCTCCGTGCAGCCATACACTCTGACTACACCTGCCCATAGAACGTTTCACCAAGTCCGGTTGAGTACTCCGGGTTGTACTCCTGCGAGGGTGCGTAGGATAACGACGTGGATGGATGCAGCTTGTGAAGCTGATAGAGAGCGACTGCGGACAATTTTGGACCGAGCGAGCTCATCACGACATTGGCATCAATCAAATGAGGCACGAGTTGCTCCTCGATCACGGCCTTTCCCCGATCTTCCGAGTAGGCATCGATATCGAACTGAGCCACGCCGGACTCTGGGCTGATCAATGATAGGTGGACATCTATGTTCTGGGCTTGATTGCCAAACTGGCTTCCAGTCTGTATCCCGAGCAAGGTCGTCTTCGGCTCGTAGAACCTGATGAGTTGCTCCGTCCTTCTGACATCATAGCCCGTAAGGATGATCAACGTTGTCGGCCGACCGAATTCTGCTTCGCCGGAAAGCTTGTAAACTAGCCGGGGCCTCTCGGGGTCCCTGCTGAGCCACTCCTTGTTGTAGTCCCCTGGTCGATGATAGACATACTTCAGGGAACACTTCATGTGTTCACCAAATGCGAACACCTGCCAAATGATGTCCCTCGGCATTGTCGTAATGTCAACGACTAGCTCCCTAGCTGCAATGGTCTGGCTCGCGAGGTCCCGGCGTAAAGTCTCCCAGGTTTTTGCGGGCGACTTGAGGAAGACCACGTGTTGGTCGAACAGAACATCATGCCGCTTGCACAGGTCCCCAAATTGCAACCGGTTGTCACCGGACCAGACCTCGTATTCATCCGCGTAGTAAAGAATTGCACGGCTCGGGCGGTGCTGCTCGAAAAGTCGCCGCGAACCGAGGATGAACCTCTCTTCCCAGCTTGCCATGGTGATGAAAACGGCGCCGTCAGTCATGGAACAGCTCCATCTGGTCATCCGGTGCTTCCGTCTTGACTGGGATGTCCTTCCCGTTCGCAGCCGCGAGCAGATCCTTCGCCTTCATCGATGCGCGGGCGTGCTGCCCGTGTAGGTCGAGACCGATACTCGGCCAGAGCATACGATTCGGCACATAGTATTTCTCCCTTAACCCGCGATCCTTTGCAGGGCCTATCCGCTCGTACAGAAATTGCGCCTTACGCGCAATCTCGATTAACGGCATTAGCTCCGCCGCGATTTCCTCTGTCAATCCAGTGATGCTGAACGAGTTCGCCTGGGGCTCGGAATCGTGGTGGAGGAGTCTATGTCGAAAGTAGGCCGCGAGCTTCTCGAAGAGGGTCGTAATCTGTTTGGCCTGCCTGAAAGAACAGCCATCGATCCAGCGGTCGAGCCCATCCTTAAGACGCGACCACATCCTCTCACTTAGCTTCATGAGGATGTCCGTTTGGTCTTCCGGGGGTATGATCTGAACGCTGGTGCCCGACCCATCCTCATCGGAATGCCTGGACTGGACCGCATCGTACATCTGGAAGCATGGCTCCAGAAGGTTCCGGATCACGCCCGTGGATAGGTAGACGAGCGTGTCGAAGCCTGAGTACGCAGGCCGATTGGCCTTTGAATGTCTCGTCCGGAAATACTCGGCTCTGCCGAACTTGTAGAGGTAATCGTCCACTCTCGATGGCGTCCACTCGGGATGCTGATCCTTCAGGCGATTCTTGACCGTCTCACGGCAGGTTCGCATCTCGCCTTCGAACTGGGGGCTGACGGGGAAGTACTCTCCCGCCTCCTTGTTGATGCCGACTCGGGCGAGTCGTTTCTGGATGATCATGGCGGCCATCCTGCCAAAGTCGGATGTGGCGGTCTGGATTGGCTGCTCCATGTCTACGGTCGTAAAGTCGTGCCCCTCTAAGATACTCCCGCCCGTCGTCGTGATGAAGGTGGGCTGACCGACCTTCGCGCTGGCCACTTTGAAGCTGAACTGCGAGTGGTCGCGATAGGCGATCCATGAGTTAAGAGAGCGGCTCTGGTGGTGGTTAAGGTCATGTGCGTCGTCGATCATGAGCAGGAAATGCGAATCCCTGAGCCCAGGAATGTTGCGCAGGCAGCCTAGGAGCGGCATTATTCCCGCAGCAAACGAGTAGCAATTGTCGTAGAATGTATTTGAAGACCAGTCATTGATCGTTCGCTGGGTGGTCACGATCTCCCTCTGAGCCCATTTCCGCACCGACTCGTAGAAGTTCTCAGACTCACCGAGTTCGATGCCGAGTAGGTACTCTGCGTCCGACTTGAGCTTTGCCTGTTCGACCCCGGACAAAGTCTCAGGCACGTGCATCAGCGTGTCTGCCAAGCTGTAGATAATTGCGAGGACCAGGAAATGTTCGGACAGCACCGGCGCCTTGAATTCATCGAGTAATTGGAACTCTCTCCGGTGGGTTAGGGGCGTGTTGCAGGGCACGTACACGCCGATCTTGTCGAGCGGGTGAGTCTTTCCCTCCTTTTGATGTTTGGCCAGTTGCACGCGCAGCGAATTGTGCAGCAGCGTCATCGTCTTGCCGGAGCCGCGTTCGCCGACCAAGAGAATATTCCGCTTGGACTGGATAAAACGCGAAAAATTGAAATCCTCGACGTATACGTCAATGATCATATCATCTGATAGGTTGTTTGCTGCCTCGTACTGGAAGGGATTACTTCTCTCAGACATCCGTTTGCCCTCTCTGTCTTTGTTGCGCCCTCTCGACCAACCTTGACGCGATCTGTTCGGGCGCGAACGCGGGCTCAAGGTCTACGACGGTCTTTGCTGAGTCGCCGGGGATGATTTTGTCGTCGATCACTATTGTTGGTAGGTCGCAATCGAAATCTTCGATCCCAAACCAGAACACAAACTTGCCTGACGTCGTCTTGAAAGGTGAGAGCCTGTCGCAGTAGAATTTGGTGTACTTGCGTTCCTGATCTAGCTTGATTAATCTCTTGCAAGAGAATTCCAGCAAGGCCTTCACTTCCTCGATCTGTGGCGCCTCTACCTGGTGGTCCTTGCTCACCTTGATGTTGTACGTCAGGGCAAACCGTTCCTCATCTCGATCTATGTTGACCTGGACCTGGGAAGCGTAGAGGTGATAGATACGGCTTGTCTCCGGGTATCCCATAGTCTCCAAGACGAAACGAGAAGTCCGTTGCGGCCCTTCGGCCAGTTCGTCCGCGATACGGAGAATCGCGGCGAGCTCCCGGAGTCTGATTGACCTCGCCAGGAAATAAAAGTTGTTGTCAAGCTCGGAAAGAGTGTCCTTCGTCCCGGTTGAAGCCTCACCGGTATGAGCCTTTGCTGCCTGGACAATCATCTTCATCTCGTGGTTGTCGTCGTGACCGCATACACGGGCATAAATCTCTCTGATCTTCTCGTTGTGCCGCTTGCGTCCGTAGATGTTCCCCACGTCATGAAACAGAGCAATCATCCCAAGGCAATAAAGCTCCTGTGCCTTATAGTGCTTGACCTCCTTACCCAAGAGCTGCCCGATGTTTTCCAGCACGTTCTTGATGTGACGCGGACCGTGGTCGCTCAAGTTTGGCTCAGATCTCTTTATTTCCTCATAAACCTCCTCAACAAGCTTCTTCTTGGACCAGCTATACTTTCCAGCGAGGACGTCGCCGTCCTGCCCCAGCTTCTTCAGAGAGTTCTTCATCGACTTCTCGAACTGCGTGTCGTCCCACATCTCGCTTCTCTCAACGACCTCCGACTGCTCTTGCGCTATCTCTTCGGCTCGAACGAAGGCAGAACTTGGCAGAACCCAACCATCAAGATCTAGTCAAATCCTCGCCGGATCATCCAAAACTAACCACCTTATCGTTTAAGGGTTTACTCCAAAATCAAGATCGTGCCATCTCTCCGTACTTGCGTCAAGCTGCTCGTGTGAGCAGGCATCGCGAACAGAAGATAATAAAAGGGAACCGTATGGATGGATGGAGTGGGCGGATTTACATTCCAGCGTTCTCGCAATTCCCCCGCTGCCCACACAAACGGCATTGTGGAGGAACAAATTGTTTTGTCCGTAAAAATCGCCTGGTTCGGTGACATACTGAAATAGAGGACTCGCTCGTCGAGATCGGGCCCGTTCGTTTTTTGGCAATTGGGCGGTCGGTGGCAGGCAGTAGCCAGCGGCGGAGGGTCTGCGCACGACCTGACCCCGCTGGTCCCAGCGGATGGCGGCGTGGGGCGTGGCACGTGAACAGTGGCCAGTAGTCAGTGGCCAGTAATCCAAAAGGGAGGAAGCCGGCGGTGATAGAAAAGCACCAGAATGACGAGACTCCTCGCTGAACTCCACCATTCCAGAGCTGCCAGGATCCGGGTGGCTGGCGGCGGAGCCGGAGGCGACGCCCCAGACGCACAGGCTTCGGCCCTGGGGCTTCCCTACGGTCAGCCCCAGCCA
>JBAUOX010001189.1:0-4414 GCA_049579985.1 Isosphaeraceae bacterium
CCACATCCCCATCGTTTGCGAGAAGAACGTCCATCCCGGCGCTGCGAAGGAGTCATAGTTGGGGTCAAAGTGATTCCGCTCGCCGAAGAACAGCGTGTTGGAGAGCCCGTCCGTGACGCCGGAGATCCGCACCTGCGAGAAGCCGGGGGCGGCCGGACCGGTGTAGAAGAAGATCCCATCGGACGTCACCGCCGAGAACGGATGCGACTGCGAACCGGCGTTGCCACCATAACTGGTGATCCCATACCACTCATTCGACGTGCCGTTCTGGACCGGGTTCTGCGGGATGATGTCGGCGGGGCACAGCAGACAGCTTAAGATCGTGGCCGACCGCGCGGTGCTGCCATAGAGGTTGTCGAAGCCGTAGCTGAAGTTCCAACCGTTGTAGAGGGGCATCTGTTCCAGGAAGGGCAGTATGTTCACGAACAGGGTGAAGCCGGAGGGGGGCTTGGTCGTCAGCTTCATCTGGCCGGGCGGGAAGACCCCGTGCGTCGACTCGTAAGTCATCGTGGCCAGTGCGAGCTGCTTGAGGTTATTGGTGCATTGGATCCGCCAGGCCGCCGCTCGGGCCGACTGGACCGCAGGCAGCAGCAAGGAGATCAAGACCGCGATGATGGCGATGACCACAAGCAACTCGATCAGGGTGAAACCGCGAGAGCGTATCTTCATCAAAAACTCCTGATTGGGGCAGCTACTTCCCTTCCTCGACGATCTTGATCTGTTTCGGATCCTCGACCCGGATTCGCACCTGGTCGTTCTCGCGGATGACCTTCCCGGTCACGCGCAACGACTTGCCCTTGTAGTGCTCGGCCGCGTCGTCGATGCCTGCTTTTTTGAACAGGTCGGCGAGATCGTAGGAGATGACGACGGCGAAATTCTTCTCGTCGTGGAAGTCCTCCTCCGAATCGAAGTAATACTCGCGGCGGGGTGCGGCGTTCTTGCTCGACCGGACGGTCAGCTCGACCGTGCAACGTTCATCGATATGGTTTCTGGCGTCGGCGGCCTTGACCACCGCGGGGGGTTTCTCATCGTCGGCGGATGCGCCGGCGACGAAGAAGAGCGCCAGGAATAGGAGTGGGAGGGCGCACCCAAGGCGTGTGGAACGATCGAATCTCCGCATGATGATTCTCCGGTGTCGGTTCGTCGTCAGCCCCGTCCGGGGCGAAACGCGCTTTAACGGCGCCGTTCCGTGATTGACATGATCGTGTTGATCTTCGACAGGATCATATCAAGAGCGAGCTCGGGTTGCGATCAGCCAGACCGCTGACAGATCTGCCGAACGCTCGGCGACCTCGCCGTGATCCTGACCCTGATGCCAGGATCATGACCTGTGGGACGTTGCACTGTAAGCGTCCGAGCAACCACACCTTGACGTTGGGCGGTCAGCGGGAACATCTCGGGCGGGTGCACCGAAGTCTCGCGGCTCGTCGCGCCCGGCCAGTGGCAGCGAGCATCTCATCTCCCACGCCCTCGACGCTATCTCGAAACGCCCCCGCCTGCGCGGGCTGCAAGTGGGCGTGGCGACTTACCTGGTCAGCCGGGTGCAGAAGAACCAGAGCGAACGGATCGCCGACCTCTTCGACCACGTGGGATTCTGGTCGGAGATCCGGTCAGACCCGTTCTCACGACTGGAGTGGCGAGAGGCCCTCCAGCTCGCGCTAACGATCAAGGAGGATTTCTACACGATCCTCTCGGAAGAAGGTGCCCTCGTCGACTGCGGTCTTGTCAGGCCCGCCACAGCGCCTAAAGGCTCCTGGGCGCAGACTTGGCCTGAAAATAGTCACCGCCTTTGGCGCGCACGTCATCCGTGCCCCATTGACGCACTTCCTCCCCGACCTTCTCCAGCCGGGGGATGTGTTTGGAACAATGGATGTACGCCTCTTCAACCGTGACCAGCACCCAACGCTCGGGCCGCCGACCGCCCACCGCCGCGATATCCGCTCTCAGGGTGTCGGCGAGATCGGGGCAAGCCAGCACCTCCTCGTTCGAGAGAATCCTGGCCGCGCCGTTGACGTGCAGCCCGACTTTATCCTGAATAAAGTCAACGAAAAGCAGCCCCGCGTGGGGGTTCTCGGTGATGTTGGCCAGGCTGGCCATGACTCCGTTGCCGCGGTATTCCGGGTAGACCAGGATCTTCCCGCCGAGGGCGTGGACGAAACCCACCTCCCCGGCCCGGAAGGAGACGTCGCAATCGCCTTGAGCGTCGGAGGTCGCGAGGAAGAACATCTCCTGGCGGGCGATGAAGGCGCACATTTGCGGGTTGAGGTAACTGAGCATTTGTTTATTATAGAAGGCTTCGGCTCGCGGACGGGTGCCGTACCGCTCCTGCAGCTCACGTTCGCCGCGCGAGCCAGGCGTGGTTCTTGGAATGTTCACCAGGGTGTTCATCATCGCCTCCTATGTCGCATCGCTAAAGGATCCCAACAATGAGTCCCGCGAAAAAAGGTCGTGGAACCCTTCATGTTTTTTTCGGCGGAAGGGAGATGGAGGCCGGGCCGCCGCAGGAATTCTCGCTCATCCTGGGTCGGGCCAGGGGCGGGGATGAGTGGGTCAGGGTGAACTCATCACGCTCGTCTACGACGAACTACGCCGGGTCGCCTCGCGCCTGATGCGCCGCGAGCGCCGCGGGTGGGAAGACGATGGTCGATGACTGATGGCCGATGACCGATCCGGTTTCGATCATCGGCCATCAGTTAGCACTCGCCTCGTCCCGTCGGTGCGCCCGCTTCAGTCGGACTCCTCGCGGAAGGCGCTGTGACAGTTGATGCAGGTCTTCTGGAGCTTCTGATAGGACTGCGTCGCCCGGGGCCGGGATGACCCCGGATCGGCGATGACCCTGGCGAACTCCTCCGACGCCCGGAGGAAGTCGTCCACCGTCCGGGTCCACTCCTGCTGTGACTTCTTCCGCTCTCGGGCTGGCCCCGTGAGCGTGCGGGCCTCCTTGCCAAGCTGGACCAGGGACGCGGCGTCCGCGGCCAGCCCCTTGCGGCCGGCCGCTTCGAGCGCGGAGGGGATCCGGAGCCCCTTGCCGATGGCCCTGTTCCTGGTGTGGACTTGCTCCATGATCTTCTGGATCGGTGAGTCGTCGCCGCCCCTGGCCCCGTGCGCGAGCCCCGCGGCCAGCAACACGGCGCGGAGCCCGGCCAGGGCCTGCATCCGTCTGAAGTTCGTTTTCATCAGAGCATCCCTCCTCATGACGTCTTCATGGGAATTGCAAGGCGGCTCACTGGAGCGCCGAATCGACAATGGCGAGTGGCCCCCGCCCCGCGACGTAGGTCACGCTTGTCAGGCCGAGCATCGTGCGCAACGTCTCGGCGGGCACGTTCTTGAGCGGGCCCGGGGCAGTCGCCTGACCGGGCGCCGGCTGGGGGAAGCCGGTCGAGCGGGCGGTGTGAAAGGTCATGTTCCCTTCGACCTTCTGCGCGATCTGGTGGATGTGGCCGTTCAGCACAGTGACCGAGCCGAACCGCTTGAGGTAGCTGAGCGCCTGCTGGCCGTCCTGCGTGCCCCAGCCCCACTGCGGGTATACCGCCCAGAGCGGGACGTGGCCGAACACCACGACGGGCGTGCTGGCGGCCAGCCCCGCCACGTCGGCCTTGAGCCAGTCGAGCTGCTCGCTGCCGAGGATTCCGAGGCCCTTGTCGGTGCCCTGGCTCGCGACGTTGACCAGCCCGATGAAGTGTACCCCGTGGTGGTCGAAGCTGTACCAGCCCTCGCCCTTGGTCCCCTGGCCGAACCGTTTCAGGTATTCCGACCCGTCGCCGATGACGTCGTGCTCGCCTGGCACGTAGAAGATCTTGTCGACCTTGACCCCCTTGAGGATCTCGGAGACGGTGTCGAACTCCTTGGGTGTCGCGAGGTGGGTGAGGTCGCCGGTGTGGATCAGGAAGTCGGGTCGTTGCGGCAGCGCGTTGATCCTGGCCACGGCCTCCTGAAGCGTGACGGTCACGCTCTTCTTGTACGGGTCCTTGCCGAAACCGATGTGGCTGTCGCTGATCTGGACGAACGAGAAGCTGCCCGCCCCCGCCCGCCCGGCGCCCTGGCCGAAGACGCGGGACGAGAGGATTCCGCCGCCGACCGACCAGATGAGGCCTGTGCCCGCCCACGTCATGCATTTCAAGAACCCGCGACGATCCACCCCGTCGCCCTCGTGATCGCTGTTGCCTTGATTCGTCATTGCTGAGACTCCCCTCGTGCCTATTTCGGCGCGGATTTCGACCCCGGCCGCGCCCCCGCGAGAGGCGTCGGCCCCTCGCACTGGATACACCGGAATGGCCTCGCCGGATGACTTGGGGGCGGGAATTCGCGCGGTCGGAAGCGATTGTCCTGCGGGTTTCCGGACCGCGGTAGTTCGCGGTGTAGGGTCGCTGTCGAACGCGGAAATGGAGCGGCGTCGGGCGGTTGTGTTCCAGCG
>JBAUOX010001190.1:0-2482 GCA_049579985.1 Isosphaeraceae bacterium
GGCCAGGACATCATCTACGCGCTGCAGACCGTGTGCACGCACCTGGGCTGCCCGCCGAACTGGCTGGCCAACGAACAGAAGTTCAAGTGCCCGTGTCACGGCAGCGGCTTCTACATCACCGGGATCAACTTCGAAGGGCCCGCCCCTCGTCCCCTGGAGCGGTTCAAGGTCACCCTGGCCGACGACGGGCAAATCGTGGTCGATAAGAGTCAGAAATTCCAGCAAGAGCTGGGTCAATGGTCAGACCCGGACAGTTATATCGCGGTATGACCCAATTCTCCTTACAGATATTCAAAGGAATCGACAGCCGTCGAAATGACCGGAACGCCCGATCCTTGACCAATTTTCCCCATTCGATCGGCTCCATCGTCGAGAGCCCTCGCGACGACGATGCTCAGATGCGTTTGAGTGGAGGGTTCCGGTCGAACCCATGATCGGCCCCGCTTCTTCACTGGCCCCGGCTTGAATCCAAAGGCGACGAGACCCCCATGCCAATCCTGGACAAGATCACCGAGACCCAGCTCTGGAAGAGCGTCTTCCGCCACCCCATGCCGACCGACCGGCGTAACCGCGTGGTGGTGATGCTGACGAACTTCTTTCTCCACCTCCACCCCGTGAGCGTTCGCAAGCAAGGCATCGCCCTGAGCTACACCTGGTGCATGGGAGGAACGACGTTCTTCCTGTTCATCGTCGAGGTCGTGACCGGCGTGCTCCTGATGTTCTATTACCGGCCGACCCTGGAGCACGCCTACAACGACATTCTCCAGTTGCGGGACGTGACGACGCTGGGAATCATGCGGGAGTTGCACCGCTGGGGAGCCCACGCGATGGTCATCACGGTCTGGCTGCACATGTATCGCGTGTTCCTGACGGGCAGTTACAAGCCGCCCCGCGAGTTCAACTGGGTGATCGGCGTGATCTTGCTTGTGCTGACCCTGCTGCTGTCGTTTACCGGCTATCTGCTGCCCTGGGACCAACTGGCGATCTGGGCCATCACCGTCGGCTCGAACATGGCCCGGGCCACGCCCGGCGTGGGGGTCGAGGGCCCTGGCGCCAGAATGCTGGCGCTGAACGGCGTGAAGCTGATCACGTCCGGATCGGACGCGAAGTTTGCCCTGCTGGGAGGCCGCGCCGTGGGCGAGATGACGCTCAACCGATTCTACGTGCTGCACTGCGTGGCAATCCCACTGGCGGCCGCGCTCTTGATCATGATTCACTTCTGGCGGGTCCGCAAGGACGGCGCCATCAGCGGCCCGATGTGATCTGACCAAGCCATAAGGAAGCAGGCGCGTTCAAGCGGGCCGGGTGTGCCCCGGTCCGGGCTGGCCCGACGAGGGGGCAGTGTGCGACACGGTTCGTGAATCTTCGGTTCTCCACTGGCAATCCAAGTAACTTCGGTCTGTAGGTGCTCATGCGTCAAGATCTTACCCCCGGTGTGATGGCCGGCCTGGCGTGGTACTACCTGATAGCCGCCATGCTCAACGCGGCCGCGGCGGCTTACGTCGCCTACATGGAAATGGTCTCCGAAGGGGCCTCCCGCGCGGGGCTGGCACCGCGGACCCGGCGCCTGCCCGACTGGCTGGCGATTGCCTTCTTCGGACTCTACGGATTGGCGGGGATCGTCATCCTGGGCCGCCACGCACTTCCCGGGGCGCTCGAGATTGCCTATTGCCTCGGTGCTCTGGCCAACGCCCTGCTTGCCATCGCCGCCGGGGCCGACGCCGCACACTTCGCGGAGGTCCGGGAGTCCGTGACCGGTCATGCCGAGGGCGCGACGGCTCCCCCGCCCACCCTCGACGACCACATCCCCGCGGTGGGTCTGGGCAAGCCGATCAACCGGACCCTATGGACCCTGATCTGGAGCATTGCCGCACTGGTCTTCCAGGCCATGGGCATTGCCTATCTGTTCGGCGGCGAGATCGTTCTGCCGCAGTTTATCCGCGACGCCGTCGATTACGTGTCCGGACCGACCACGTTCTTCATCGGTGCGACGATCGGCTTCGCCGCGATGGTCGCTTACCGCCGGTTCGTGGCCAACGGCCTGGTGGCCTGGTCGATCGTCAACCTGTTTCTGCTCTATTTCGGCCTGAGCATGACCGACTACGATTTTCGGGAGATCGTCACCAAGCCCGACAACGTGCCGATCGTCGGGCTGATCGTTCTGGTCGGCTATTTCACCTGGCTCAGCCTGCGGCGGGCGGTGATCAACGACGCCCGGATGGCCCAGGGATTGCCCAACCTGGAAGCACTCGAGCCGGACAAGACCCTGACATGGCCCGACCTCGTCTACACCGAGCTGATTTGCATGGTGGCGCTGACGATCTTCCTGGTGCTCTGGGGAATCGCCCTGCAGGCGCCTCTCGAGCAGCCGGCCAGCTCGACGGTCGCTCCCAACCCCTCGAAGGCCCCCTGGTACTTCCTCGGTCTCCAGGAGATGCTGGTTTACTTCGATCCCTGGATGGCCGGCGTGGTCCTGCCCAGC
>JBAUOX010001191.1:0-3545 GCA_049579985.1 Isosphaeraceae bacterium
GGCGAAGTTCGATCCCGGGTGCGACCGAGGCCGCCACGGTCCAGCCACCCCGGCCCGGGGATGAGGCAGAGGCCAAGATCTTGAGCATGCTCGACGCCCTGGACCATTATCGCGAGGGAACGTCGAATGTACCCCGTGGAGACGGCCGGATGCTGCGTCTTCTGGCCGAGGCCAGCGGCGCCCGAAACGTGGTCGAGATCGGCACGTCCAACGGGTACTCGAGGCTCTGGTTCAGCCTGGCACTGAGCAAGACCGGCGGCCATCTGACCACCTTCGACATCGACAAAGGCCGCTTCGAGATGGCCAGGAACAACTTCAAGAAGGCCGGAGTTGACGGCATTGTCACCCAGGTTCTCGGCGATGCTCACAAGGAGGTGGCCCGGCTCAAGGACCCGATTGACTTGCTCTTCATCGACGCCGACAAGCAGGGATATCTCGATTACCTAACCAAGCTGCTGCCCCTGGTTCGCGCCGGCGGCCTGATCGTGGCTCACAACATGGCGAGTCCACCGCCCAACCCCGCCTTCGTCAAGGCGACCACCACCAACCCCGAGATCGAGACCCTGTTCGTCAACATGGAGTCCATGGGCCTGGGAATCACGCTGAAGAAGCGGTGAGGTCTGCTGACCTGCTGGTGATCATTGCGGCGTCCAGGAGCCGATTCGCTCGTCGAGCGCCCCGAGTGCATCGTAGGCTCCCATAGGCAAGGAGATCTGATCCTCTGGGACTTCCGGCTCGCGGGGGTTGATCCGGATCAGGGTCGCGTCGTAGCGGCGAGCGATGTCCTGGCAGGCGAGCCGCACGGTGGGAATCGCGGTGCCGGCGCCGCACTCGACCACCACGAGCGGAGCCCCCGCAAGCGAGGCCAGCCAGGACGTTAATTGTTGCTGCTGGGTTTCCGCGTGGGATGAGTCCCAGCCCCAGTCGCCGAACATGAGGATATTGGGCCTTGCCATGGCGCCGCAGCGCGGGCATTTCGGCAAGGGCGGGATCGCGCGCATCGTCTGGTGATCGATGTTCAGCGAGTAGGGGTCGGCGGAGAAGATATTAACACCGCACTCCGAGAGGCACTGCATCGCGCCGATCGACCCGTGGACCTCGTAAACCTGATCCGGGGAAAACCCGGCTTTCTGAAAGTGGCCATCCACATTCGAGGTGTAGACGAACCCACGTCCGCACATGCGGCTCATCCAGCGACGGAGAATGCCGAATCCCTCGTGCGGCTCGGTTTCGCGGTAGAGCATCAGGCGGTGCCCATAGAAGCCCCAGGCCAGCTCGGGGTCGCTGACAAACCAACGGGGGTTCGCCAACGACACGAAATCAAGCCCGAGCCTGGCATAGGGGGGATAGGCCTTCCAGAAACCGCTGGCCCCCCGGAAGTCGGGCAGGCCGCTATCGACGCCCATGCCCGCCCCGGCGCCGATGAGGATCGCTTGCGCCGTGCGAATCGCCCAGGCGGCCCGCTCGAGTGCGTCCTCGCTTGGTTCGTCGTGTATCATCGGCCGCCCGAAGGATCTTCGGTTCTCTCCTGGTCGCCGCGCCGCGGGATTCTGGATACCCCACGTTTCATTCCAGGCCGGGAAGAGGCGTCCCAACCGCGGATTCGCGATCCACGAGTCTGCTGGACGAGTTACGTAGCCGAGCACGTGGCGTGGCACGTGATCTCATCGCGGCCGGTGGTCAGTCGCCAGCAGAGACGCGGTGATGCGAGACTTGCACGAGACTGCGGATCTTGCTCTGAACCGCGATCTTTTCACCGGCGACTGATCACCTGCCAGTGAGCACGCGGGGTTTACTTCTGTCCCCAGAGCACCGTGCGCACGCGGATGCTATTGGCCAATTCCGTCTCGAAGAATCCCTCCTGGAACCAGCGCGTCCAGCCCCGAGTCCGGCGTGTCTCCCGACGGACGCCGTAGATCTTGCGACGCTTCTTTGCACTCATGGTCGCCTCCGTGGGGAAAGTGGAACAAGACACATGAAATGGGGATGCTGGCGATTTCCGACAGATCCTTATGTAGCCGAAAGCAAGACCGATACCGCAGACACAAATCCGCGAAAAAGATGCAGAATCCCGTCGCCGACCAATGGCGTCAATCCCTGAAGCTGCCGTAAAATATTGGAGGACTTGGAGATCGTATCACTACCTTGAACGGCAAGCCAATGGCGGCGAGCGTGGATCGGCGAAGGAATTGGAAGTCAATACAAGCTTGTTTTGTAAGCATTACAGCGTCTTCCATGAGCACCGCAACTGATTGGCATGTTCAGGACGCGAGCGGGTTTGTTCGAGACGCATGAGCAGGAACTCCCTGATGGAAAATTCAGCTCCGCGACAGAGAAGTGTTCTCAGAGATACTGTCCTTACAATTTTATTGGTGCTGACGACCCGGGTTCAAGCCGCCGATCCGGTTTTCACCTGTCGGGCGGTTTCGCCGGACCAGCTCCTGAGCCTTTGGTACTCGCGGCCAGCCGGAGAATGGCTCGAGGCGGTGCCGATAGGCAACGGCCGCTTGGGCGGCATGGTTTACGGCGGCGTGACGACCGAGCGTATCGGCCTCAAGAAGGACACGCCCTGGTCGGGCGGACCCAAGGACTGTGACAACCCACAGGCGCTCAAGACCCTGCCGGAGGTCCGTTGCTTGATCTTCGAGAGGAAGTATGCCGAAGCCCACCAACTCGGCAAGAAGATGATGGGCCCCTACACCCAGACCTACCTGCCCATGGGTGATCTGGTGTTGACATTCGAGATCCCAAGGTCCTCCGGTCCGACCGAGATTCGCGACTATCGCCGCATGCTCGATCTCGATCGCGGCGGGGCCGACGTGCGCTATACGATCGACGACGTGGTCTACATGCGGGAGATGTTCGTCTCGCAACCCGACCAGATCCTGGTTGTTCGCCTCACGGCAAGCCGGCCGGGAACTCTTGGTTTCACGGCCAGACTGGGAAGCCGGCTCCGTTTCCGCACCCAGGCAAAGGACAACGTTCTGGTCCTCCGCGGCAAGGCCCCAGTGAACCTCGACCCGAACTACCACAGTAGCCCCAACCCCGTCGTTTATGCCACGACCGATGATGGCGAGGGGATGAGCTTCGAATGCCACCTTCGCGCGAGCGCCGACGAGGGCACCATCACAGTGAAGGACGATGCGCTCCGCATCGAGCATGCCGGCTCCGTCACACTCCTGCTTTCGGCTGCCACCAGTTTCAACGATTGCCACAGGCCGCCTGGGCGCCAAGGCAAGGACCCCGCGCCCATCGCCGCGGGTTTGCTGGCCGCCGCGGCCGGCAAACCTCCGCGACGATTCGCTTCCAGCTTGGCCGCGAGGCAACGGCTCGGTACGGCGAGAGGACCGTCCCGCTGGCAACCGAAGCTGGAGGCCGTTACCAGTTGGATGGACAGTTGAGGGTCCCGGAAGAGCGGTAAGCTTCCGGATCGAGTAGAGCCTGGGGGTGACCTGAAGAAAAGTTGGTCTTGACCTGTCAAAGTCACCTTGCCCGATTCTCCATCTTTTGTTGCGCTAGTGCGAGTTTAGGGTGTTCCCAAGGAC
>JBAUOX010001192.1:0-3822 GCA_049579985.1 Isosphaeraceae bacterium
GCCGGCTGCCCAGCCGGCGACACTCTGGCTGAACGAGCCGGTTTCCTGGAGGAAGGCGACCTGGACCCCCTGGGGTGCGGAGGGATTGCCCGATGTGAAGCCGCTGTTGTTGCCGGAGATGCCCGAGGTGCCGGTGAAGGCCCATGGTGAGCCAGTGGCGCGATACTGGAACTGGCCGGCACCCACCACCACCTGCTCGAAACCCGGGTCACCGATCGAGGAAGTGACGACCGGGGGAGCGGTGCCGGTGACGGCGACGAGGTCGATGAGGGCGGTATTGTCTCCGCCGACACTGTCCAATCCCTGGAAGGTGATCGTGTGCGTCCCGGCCGTGACGGTGAAAGTGGCGGTGGTGTAGCTCTGGTACGACGTGCCCGAGGGTTTGAACGTGCCGACAACCGTGCTGTCGACCAGTACGTTGAAGTTCTGCTGGGACGCCGGGGAGGTGCCGCGCTGGGCGGCGTCGAAGGTGAGCACGTAGGAGCCGGCTGCCCAGCCGGTGACCGACTGGGTGAACGAGCCGGTGCCCTGGAGGAAAGCGACCTGTGAGCCCTCGGGGGCCGGCGGGTTGCCAGAAGTGAAGCCGCTGTCGTTGCCTGCAAGGCCGGCGGTGCCGGAGAAGGTCCAGGGGGAGCCGGTCGGGCGATATTGGAACTGGCCTGTCCCCACGACCACCTGCTCGAAGCCCGGGTCGGCGATCTGAGACACGTTGACCAGCGCAACAGCGTCCACAAAGGCAGTGTTGTCGCCGCCGGCACTGTCCAATCCTTGGAACGAGATCGTGTGCGCCCCGACAGCGACGCTGAACTCGTCGGTGGTGTAGCTTTGGTACGACGTGCCGGAGGGTGTGAAAGTGCCGACGACAGAGCCGTCGATCAGCACGTTGAAGTTCTGCTGGGATGCCTGGATGTTTTCCCGTTGAGCGGCCTCGAAGGTGAGCACGTAAGTACCCGTCTCAAATCCAGTGACTCTCTGGCTGAAGGAGCCGGTGCTCTGGAGGAAGGCGACCTGTGAGCCCTGGGGTGCGGGGGGATTGCCCGACGTGAAGCCGCTGTTGTTGCCGGAGATGCCCGAGCCGCCGGAGAAGGTCCAGGGGGAGCCGGTGGGGCGGTACTGGAACTGGCCGGCCCCCACCTGCACCTGCTCAAACCCCGTATCTTCAACAGAGCTCAGTGGCCCGTACACGTCAAGTTCGTCTGCCGTTGCCACGTAGACCTTGCCGTTGGCGACAATCGGTGGGACAAAACGGAGCCCAGGGCCGGCCTGATCTCGGCTGGCCACCTGTGTGCTGTTGTAAAGCTCGTCCGCCAGGTTGGTTGCATTGTAAGCGTACAAAACCGCCGGGCTGCTGGCGGAGGTGGTGCTGTTATCCAGCGCCCACACGACCCCGTCTGCCGTGCCGTTGGCGGAGACGCTTGGTGTTGTGCCGTGGATTTGAAAAGTGTTCCCAGACTGGGAGGTCGGCGAGGTGGAAAGCAACCCATTTGTAACCTGGAACGCCTTGATGTAATCTCCCGCGCCGCCATAGTACACCTGGCCGTTGAAGTAGGCCGGAGTGTCGAACGAGCCTCCCGGTAAGGCATTGTCGATCTCCTGTACGACGTTGTCGCCGTTCGGGTCGAATTTCCCCATGTTGTCCCGATCGATCACGTAGATCGTGCCCTGCTTCCCTGCCCCCACGAGCTCATGCGGGTAGGGTCCGGGTTGATCCGGCAAGAGGATCAGTCCGCCCGAGCCAAGGTCCAGGTCGTTCTCGTCCAAGGTCAACTCGTTAGAAGGCGTGAAATAATCGACCACCTTCAGACCCCAGCCGTTGATGTTCTGATTGATGGGGCTGGTGCTGGGGTCGGCCGCGAGCTTGATGAAGGAGTCGCCGTAGTCCCCCTGAATCGGGAATCCATTGGCATCCATTGTCGTGTCGAAAGTACCGTTGCCTGTCATAAGGTAGATGTAAGTCCCGTCGGTAGCCGGCGCCCCTTCGCTCATCCAGATGCCGCCCTCGCTGCCGTTGGGAGTAGCGTCGAAGACGGCGGCCTGCTGCAAGGTCTGAGCGTTGTAGCCGATCAACCAACCGTGATAGGGCTGTGTGTCGCCCCATGACGCAAAACCGACGTAAACGACGCCGTTGAGCAAGAGCAAGCCGGATCGCTGGTCTGCTCGATACGCGTCGAAGAGAACGTGGCCGTCGCCGTCGTTGCCTTCGCCTGTGCCGTTGTCCTCTGCCTGGATCTCAACCGGACCACCAAACTTCTCGGCGCCGGTTGTGACATCGAGGGCATGAAGGCGATAAACGTAGGACGTCGTCGAGCCGGAGACCTCCTGGGTGTAGGCGACGACGTAGAGGGTGTTGGTGGTCGGGTCGATGACGGGCGTGCTGCTGATACCGACCTCGGGTTTGATTTGGAAATCACCTGTGAGCGCGCTCTTCGGGACGGTGGTTACCCCCGCCGAAGGGTTAATGAAGCTGTCGTGCCAAATCAGGCTGCCAGTGTCGGAGTCGAAGGCATAGACGCTGTCGTGCTCGGTGACGACGAACACGACGTTGTGCGTCCCCTGGCCGGGGATGGCCAGCCCGGACACGTACAACGGCTGGGCGTAGATCTGGCCGTCCACGGGGACCGAGAAAATTTTCCCGAAGTCGGCCGAGTTCACGTTGGAGGGGGTGAGTACCGTCTCGTCAGGGTTGAGTCCAGACTGCGCGCCGTCGTTGTGGTATGTCAGCACATTCGCGGAGAGCAGTCGACGGGCCTCGAAGACTTCCAAGGTGGGGCGGAAGGCTCTGCGCTTCGGCAGACTCCCTGTGCGCCGGCGTGAGAGCGGGAATGGCTTTCGTGGCATGGTTGCTCCTCATGTTGGTGTCCGAAAGATGGGACGGCGGCGTTCCTATGGAGCGTGGCGCGGGCCGCGAGTTGCCGCCCAGTGAATACTGTGCATCTCAAAGCTCTCGGCTGTCGTCTCCCCCAGATGTTTCGGTTGTCTAGCCGACGCCTGAGCGGGATGTAGATGGCCGTGAGGAGGGAAAGGCCCCTACCATGCGTGTTCGCCAGAGCGTATGGATCTGACCAGGACTGCGCGCAGTCCATTCGCGGGAGCACGTGATCGGCTTCGAACACTGGTGATGGACAAGTGTGTTCACCGAGCGAGCCACATGCGGGCCACTGCGAGACCTTTCTGCCTTGTCACTTGGCAGCGACCTAAGAGCCGCGTGGAGTCAGAGTCGGTTTGGTCAGTCGAGATGCTAACGGTGCCCGCAGCGACTTTCAACAGCAATCCACCGGATGTTGCTTGTTCGCATCAGAAGCTCAATCAGTTCGGTCGCGCAGCCGCTGGACGCGCAGGATCCAAAGGCGGTTTCCTTTTGACCTGGAGTTGATCGCTGCGGAGGGACCTCGCATAAGGACTGAGGCATGGAAGCCAACGCATCCCTGATGGAACTCCTTGAGGGGATTCACGATCCACGCGGCGCTAGGGGACAGGCGGGGGGTGGGAAATCCGCATCTCGGTCGGAAAGCGAGCGTTCCTGTCAGATCGCGTCACGACTGCTGAAGCTGGTTGATCTTGTTATAGAGCGTCTTGAGGCTGATTCCGAGCTCCTTGGACGCGGCGGGATTGTTGCCGTTGTGCTTCTCGAGAACGGCCCTGACATTACTCGATGTTCCACCATCGGTCTGCTACCCCAGCGGGCGTCGCTGGCAACGGCGAGGTCCGAAGCCTGGGGAACAACGTAACCTCGATCTACGGATCGGTCGTGAAAGCGCGAGCCGACACGACGACTGCCAGCACCAAGGCGGTCGGGGGCCAGCAGTCCGGGGTAAGGTCAAC
>JBAUOX010001193.1:0-5357 GCA_049579985.1 Isosphaeraceae bacterium
GTGAGCCGATCGCGCAGAGATGGAACAAGGAGTCGCGCGACGTGACTTCGCTCCTGCGACGGTGCTCTGTCGCCCAGCTCGGATCGACCTCGGCGTGGTCGCGGTTCTGGCCCACATAGTCATCAAAGAGCGGCCAGCCGGTGGGGAAACCTGGCACGATGAAGTCGGATTCTTGCGTGCCGCGGTCGGTGAACGCGACGGCGGGCCGTTGATCGGCGTCAAACAGTTCCAGCAGCGCGGCCGCCAGTGCAGGATCGAAGTCGGCACGCCAGAGGGTTTGATCGTCCCGCGGGTCCTTGACGATCGCGCCGGAATTGCAGACGATCGGAGCGTTCAGAGCAAGCTGGACGGCGATGGGCCGGGCACGACGGTAGCGGCGTCCCGTGCAGAGCACGGGGCGAATGCCGGCCCTGGCAGCCCGGGCAATGGCCGCCGCCGTCCGGGGACGCAGAGTGCCCTCGGGATCGAGCAACGTCCCGTCCACGTCAAGGGCCAGAATGCGAAACCGACCGCGCGCCATGACCTCGTCCCGAAACGAAGCAAGCTTGATGGAAAGGGTCTGGAGCCGGGAACCTGCCCGTCCCGCCAGACCCGGGTTATCCGATCAGGGAGCATCATCGTACGCAAGTGTGTGATCGCGTCCAAGAGCAAGCTCTGCAGCGGGGAACCTGCATTGATGTCGTCTTGGGCTCCAGGACGGGTTGAGTATAAAATCGTTGCTGCGTGATGGAAGACAACCAAGGAAGCCTGGAGAAGTCGGAGCGGTACTTTGATGGGAGAGACCTCGAGAGCGCCGGACATCGATGCCGCGGGCTGGGGCAAGAGCCAGAGCAGCCCTCGACGGCGAGGCATTCAGCCGGGCCCATGCCTGGTGCTCGGAATTGCCGCGCTGGCGGTGCTGCCGGGTTGTGACTCGACCTCCTTCGTTCCTTCCAGGCCGCCAGAGCTCAGCGGTTCTTCGACTGCCGCTGCCAGGACTTCAGGCGCTGCACCGTCGCCATCGGTACCGCCTGCGACCACCTCGCCGGCTGCCGCGGCGGGGGCAAAGCCCCTGGCGACGCCTGCCGTCAGAGCACGGCTGGTCGAGCTCATCCTGGCTCGCCCCGCCAGTCTGGACCGGTCCTACCTGGAGCAGTTCCTGCGTCGCGAGACCGGTATCAAGAAGTGTGCATTTCGTGTCTACCCGCAAGACAACCAACCCGTGAGCCCCGTGCAGCTCGCCAGCGAGATCCGCACGGCAGCCAATCGCTCAACAGGCGCGCTGATCCTGGAACCAGTCGACGTCCCCGAGGTTCGAGAGGCCCTACGCGAGGCGGAATCAAGGGGCCTGGGGGTTGTCCTGCTCGATTCGCCCCTGCCCGCAACGTCACCCGGCAAGCCCAACCCTGTTGTGACCTTCAAAGGGTTTGCCGAGGCCGCCAAGCAGCTCGTCGAGACGGTGGCCGATGATGGCAGGGTGTTGCGCCTGCCCGCCGACGGCACCACCTTGGTGATCGAGAACCGAGACAAGGATTTTTACAGCCGGGACCGTCTGGAATCGATCACCAGCGCCCTCAAAGCCGCCGGCCGGGCCTATGACATCGTGTCCTTCGACGGCAAGCAGAAGGGGGCGACCGAAGTCGTCCTGGAGTATCTCAAGACCCATCCCAAGCTGACCGTCATTCTCGCCGATCACGATTTCGGCGTGGCCGGCGCATTCGACGCCCAAGAGCAGTGGAAGAAAACGAGTAAAAACATGTTCGCTATTGGAGGCTATTTCGCCTGCGACGCGCGGTTGACCCAGAGTGTGAAGGACCACGTTCAGGGACTCGTCGATCGCAACGTCGAGGGCTATGCTCGCAAGGCGCTCCAGGTCGCGCTGGACTTGATGGAAGGAAAGCCGGTCCCCGAGCGCGCCCTTGTCGATGTCCGCTTCATCCGTACTCCCCCGCCCTTCATTCCGCCCCTCGGCTTGGAAGGGACCGTGGGGAACAAGCTGGAACGCGCCGTCCGGGAGTATCCGAAACCGTTCCCACCTGCCGGCACCCCGTCGGAACCGAAGCCCAAGCCCAAGCCGTGAGGTGCCGGACTCGCATGCATGAAGTGGACTGGCACGGGGCTCAGGGAGCGTCCCCCTGCCGGCCGCACCGTCCCGGTGAATCTACGAGCGACTTCCCTTCCCACGCAACGCGTGAATGCTGTGCGGGAACATCGCGGCCTGGTCGAGCGTGCCGCCGTGTGAGAGCGGAATGGGAAGATACTCGGTGTCCCGCTTCAGATGAGGGTGATTGCGAACCTCGTCTTCCAGAGGCGGCGAGACCCACAGCGTCTTCAGCTCCAGCGTGTTGGGGATCACAACCATCCGGGCCGTGGCGGAGTCGATGCGCCAGCAGGTTTCGAGAGCCCTCTCGATCACCTCACGGTCGGTCGGCAGGGTGATCGGGATCCGCGCCCGCTCGAGGAAACATGAGGCCAGGACGTTGATCCGGAACGGCTCGGGGTCCATCCGCGAGACCAGCCGTTGGGTCGTCAGGTCGGCGAAGCCGACACCCACGATGTTGCCGTGGCTCTCATCCGAGACGTCGAGCACGGCCAGCCGCGTGATCACCGGCCTGTCGAAATCGCTCTGGGTCTCGACCATGAGCCGGCCGATCACGTTGGGGTCCATCCCGGCCCCCGAGTAGTTCTTGCCCAGCTCGCCGACGATCAGCACGTCGATCTGATCGAACGGCAGCCGGCCCATGAGGCCCCGGGCTCGCTCCAGCAGCTTCGGCTCGACGTCGAAGATGGTCTCCGGCTCGATGAGCACGATCTCCGCGGGCTCGTCGTCGGCATTCTCCAGGACGGCCAGTCCAAGCGCGAACCGAGTATTCTCGACCAGGAACCGGCCCACCGCCGGCAGAACCTCTTTCATTCCCCGCAGGCCCAGCCTGTGAACTTGGCTGGCCCCTTCGCGCTTGCCCAGTCCGATCACCAGCATCTTGAGCACGCCCGACTCGTGGGCAGCGTGAAAGTCGGTATGCGGTTTGACCCGGTTAATCAGCACGATGCCGTCGGCCTGGTGAGCGTTGCGATCGAAGTAGATCGGCAAGCCGACGGGGTTTGTTCCCAGGACAACCGCGTCCATGTCGGTCTTGACCGCAACGCCCATGGCCTCGGCCGTCACATCGTAACTCGCCAGCAGTGCCCGTTGGCCCTCGGCCGTCGCGCCCCCGTGCGATCCCATTGCTGCCAGGACAAACGGCTTGTACCCCAGCTCCTTCAGGGTATCGACCGCCGCCCTGGCCATGCCGGCGATTCCCGCGATCCCGCGGCTGCCGATTCCCAGCGCAACTATCCCACCTGCCGGAACTCGCTCGCGAATCCGGCTCTCCAGGATTAGCCGGCGGATCCTCGCTGCTACATCGTCCACTCGCGGCTGAGGAATCAACTGCCGCACACGAGCCAGGGGAGGAAGATTCATCGAGGGCAGACCTTGGCAAGACAGGCCCGCGAAGGGGCCTCGGGTGGGATAGTACCGCCTTGTCGCTGGATCTCCACTCTAAGTCGTGGTGGCTCCCCCGGTCAATTCAAGCCCGCCGGTCACCACCCACTGGACGATCAGCAATGCGCTTCGCGCGGACCTCCAGCTCCTCGCTCAGGGATTCAGAGTGCCTGAAAATCTATGGCCGTCGAGGTTCAAGTTCGTGATCTTCACCGTCGCGCCGGGGTGAAAAAACGATCTCATTCCGCCGGGCGTGTTCTTGCCAAGAGTGCTGTTGACGAGTGTCAGGCTTCCGCCGTTGGTGGCGAAGACGCTGCCCTGAGTCGAGGCAACCCCGTAAGAAACGGTGTTCAGCGCATCATACTGGAAAGTGCTTTTTGAGACCGTCACGGGGGTCTGGAACGTGCTGATCACGGCACCCGAGGTTGCGGCGTTGGTCCCGGTGGTGACCGCATAGACCGTGTTGCCGGAAAGCGTGCTGCCGGTGACGGTCAGTGAGCCGCCTTCCGCGAAGATCCCGGCGCCGCTGGCTTCCACCGCACCCAGCGTCTGCTGGTTATAGGCGTACAACGAGTTTTCACTGACCGAACTGTTCGTGAGCGTCACATTGGTGTCCAGGGCGACGATGCCGCCGCCGAAGGCCATGGTGCTGTTGCTGCTTCGGTTGTTCTCCACGGAGCTATTTTGGAGAGTCAGCGTGCCGCCCTGCGTGAAGATGCCGGCTCCTGACTGGGAAGTGATGTTGCTGGAGACGCTTGTGCTCTTGAGTGTCAGCGAGGCGTTCTGGGCCAGAATGCCGCCACCCTGCGCAACCGCCCCACCGCCAGAAATCGACAAGCCTGAGAGGGTCACGCTGCCGCCGTCGATTTCCAGGACCCTGTCCACGACGGAACCGACCAGGCTGGTTGGCGACTTGTTGGAACTCGGCCTGATCGTCAAATTGCCCGCGTTCTGGATCTGCAGTTCCGAGGTCATCAAGTAGACGCCTGGTTTCAGGAGGATCGTGTTCGGCCCCGAGGTGTTGTTGACGGCCGCGACGTCCGCCTGCAACTGGGTCACGGTAGTCGCTCGAAATGTCGAGAGGACGATCCGCCCCTCGAGAGCCTCCATCACCGGGCGGTTCTGTCGCCGCGTTTCGTGTTTCGACTTCAACCCCACGGCGCGCCTCCTCTTTGCCTCGTGTAGCGCATCGAATCATCCCGCGCTTGCATTGACAGCCCCGGCAGGAAGATTTCCTTTCGGTGCTCTTGCCGATCTTCCAGATTATCTGCTTCCCAAGAAATGAAAGGCGGTTACCAGTACGAGGCGATATGTGACAGCGTACTCACTGAGCGTAGATGACCTGTGGCACGCTCCAGTCCGCAAAGGACTTGCCTCGGAGCAGAGAATATCATCGGGCCGATTCTTGGCTAGACCATTTTCGACGTGCACCCGCGGACCGCGGGCCGCGGGCCGCTCTGTCTGCGACCTGGGCTCGACAACTCACCCGTTCTTCGCGAATCATGGGGCGGGGCCCGGTGGGGCACTCATCCAGAAAGGATTGTTCTGATTTTGCGTCCGGCTTGACCGGTCATCCCCTTCTTTTCGCATGAGCAATGGCCCATGAACCATTTACAGCTCGAGGTCATGATCTATCAGATCGTGGACGACACGATGCTGAAGAAGAACCGGACTGACGGTACGGGATGGGAATGGGGCTGGGCGGACCTGCATCGCGATTGGATGGACGCCTCTCCCAATCGCTTCGCCTACCGCTGCCTGCCGCTGTCGATCGTCAACCAGACGGGGTGGTGGATCAAGAACCCGGTTGGATTCACCGCGACCTGGCGCGGGGTGTCGCTGCCGGGGACCATCGACTTCCAGTTCGACGGAGCCGCGGACACGTGGAGTGGCT
>JBAUOX010001194.1:0-2335 GCA_049579985.1 Isosphaeraceae bacterium
AATCGGGCAGGAAGTGATAACCCTCTTGCCCCCAGAGCCGGTTGGCCACGTTCAGCCGGTAACCGGGCTTCTCCGCCACGGGGCTAAGTGCCGCGTGCAGCCATCGGAAGCCTTCGGGAAGCTTGTCCTGGGGACTTGGGAAGTGCAGGACCCTGGCCATCTGGTCGGCGGTCTCGCCGCGCGCCCCGGCGTAGGTCATCGCCAGGGCGGTCGAGATGCTGCTGGGCGAGAAAAACAGGTTCCCCGGCTGGTTCCGCAGCTTGCCGTAAAGATCCACGGCGAACTGGCTGTTACCCTCGGCAACACTGGACATGCGACCCTCCTCCGCACTCGCCACGGTTCCGATTGTGGCCGTCGTCAAAAGAAGCAGAATCGATGGCATGACGTGACTCATCAATGGTTTCCTCCCGCATTTGATCGCCGCTATGTGTATTTGACCAGTATCGTAGCCACTTTCGCCAGTCCAAATTCCCCATGAGGAGCAACCCGTCCCTGCAAGACGCTGGTCCGGTCCTTGACTCAAGAGAGCGGAGAAGCGACTTGACGGCGATCACTTTGCCGTGCGAAGTAATGGTCGTGCAGGTTTGTTATCTGGTGGAGGGTTGGTGATGGAAAGCAGTCCAGACGCGCGCGGCTCGCCTGAGCCGGCCATCAAGCGGGCTTTTACCGAGCTCGATCGGCTCTTGCGAGGGGAGGTAACGCACATCGCTGCCTTGCAGCCGGGGGCAATCGATGTCGATCCCGGGCGGCTCTCGCTTGAAGTAGCTCCATTTGGAGCCAAGGCTCCTGGCTTCGGTGAGTTGAACTGTACCGCTCACGTGGAAGACACCGACCATTGACATCGGCGCACGCACAAGGATCAGGCTTGGTAAAAAATGGCAAAACGCAAAGCAACGAGCAAGTTTCCTGGGGAAGTCGGCCCGGTTCTTGAGCTGATTGTCGCAATGACGGACCAGTTCTGCCGGGAGAAGCTCAACGAAGAGTATGCCCTCCTCTGTCGCCGTTTGGCTGAAAAGCTGGCCCGCAAGCGCCCATCCCCCTTGCTCGGCGGCAAGCCGGAGACCTGGGCCTGTGGGATTATCCGCACGATTGGCTGGGTCAACTTTCTCGACGACAGCAGCCAAAAGCCGCACATGAAGCTGACGGCCATCGACAAGGCGTTCGGGGTCGGCGAAAGCACCGGCCAAGGCAAATCGAAGACCATCCGCTCCATGCTCAAGATTCGGCACTTCGATCTTCATTGGACACTGCCCAGCGAGATGGACACGAACCCGATCGCCTGGATGATCGAGATCAACGGCTTCGTCGTGGACGCCCGGCATTTGAAGCGGGAGTTCCAGGAAGAGGCATTGCGGAAGGGCTTGATCCCTTACATCCCGGAGAAAGAGGATCGCTGAGGACCGGCATGACGACCGCCGCATCATGCGACCGTAGACGCCGAACGCCGGTCGCAGGCGAAACGTCAGCGGAGTAGAAGGATGGGAAAAGCGAAGCCGAAGCCGAAATCCCCGTTCACGGGGCGCTGGCGCATCGTCACGATGTCCGCCTGGGAGGATGAATACCTCGATGAAGAGGTCCAGGCGTTCTTCGAGTTCGAGGAAACGGGCAGTGGCTCCTTCCATTTCGGGTACATGCAGGGTTTGATGGACTGCCGAACGACCAGCCGGGAAGGAAAACCTGCGGTGGAATTCTCCTGGGAGGGAGGGGACGGCGCTGACGGCACCCCGTTGACGAGTCGTGGCTGGGCGATCCTCCAGGGTGACGAACTGAGCGGCCTGTTCTGCATCCACGAGGGCGACGACTCCGAGTTTGTGGCACGGAAGGCAGATCAGCCTCCCCCGAAGTCGAAGAAGCCGAAACGGTGACACCGATGGACAGGATGATGCGGGAGACGAAGCCTCGGCTTGGGCGACCCCGAATTCCATGAGATCGAAGACCAGCTTTTCTATGCCAAAGACTGAGCAGGGCGGATCGGCTCTCGTGGCATGTGGGGCGAGAGTCGCCTGCCCAAAGAAAGGGACCAGAACATGGCCAAGAAAGAAAAGCCATCGACGCAAGACGAACACAACAGCGTGGGGAGTGGAGGAACGACCTCCCAACCGACGCTCTCCCTGACGAGAGAACTCCTGGAGTTGAAACTTTCTGAAGAACAGTGCCGCACTATCCTCAAGTACGCCGAGTTGCCCGCTGATCTGTCCGAGCGATTGGCAGCAAATCGCACTGTGGCAAAGAAAACGCAGTTCACACTCGATGAACTGGATGAGCTTCTCGATCACCTCGAAACGTCGGTGTATCGTGCGAAGGGGAACGAAAAGCAGAAGGTCTTGCGTATCGT
>JBAUOX010001195.1:0-9040 GCA_049579985.1 Isosphaeraceae bacterium
GGTCGGTGCTTGCGGGCCGGGAGTTGTTCTTGGAATTGGTCTCTAGCCAGAGCGAGGGGGGTCGACCCGCCATGAAGGTTTTTCAGGTTGACGATATTTCAAATGTGGTACGCGCCTTTCTCACTCGAAACCGGCCGGGGATCATCTACGGCGGGATCAGGTGGGAGGCCCTCAAAGAAATGATTCGAAACGAACCAAGCATAGACGGCCTACAGGTCGTAAATGATGCCGATGACTGGGTAGTTTTCGATCGTAAATCGTTAGGAATCGGGCCATAAGTGCCTCGGCATGACCTATTACCGAGGGTCCAGCAGTAGTTTCGTGGTCAGGTATTCGAGTTGACCCGTAAACGGCTAGCAGCTGCAATTATGCGTCTCTGCCCACGCGCCCATTGGCCTTGTCCTCGACTAGTGATAAGACTCAGGGGTGCCCTCAACAGCGTCGGGACAAAAGTCTGTACTTGTGCTCTCCGGTCAGGGACCCCACTTCAAGAACAACACGTACTTCGACGGAACGATGTTCGATCTGCACGCAAACCGTCCGCTCGCGCCGGAGCTCCCCGGACATCCACTCAGTGGTCTGCGCCTGACCGACCTGACATACCGGTCGGGCTCGCGGTGGCGTCCGCTGCTCCGCCCCGGGCGCGGTGCCGTCCCACACCTGACTTCTTATACGCTGGAGTCGATCCTCCTGCAGGCTTCGCGGCCTTTCGAGCTGTTCGACCTGCAGGACGTCTGGGACCTAAGCAGGGCGCCGGCCGACCGGCATCCTGTCGTGTTCCTGTCCACCACGTTCATCTGTGACAGGCGGACATTACGCCGTACCCTGACCTGGATCGAGGAACGGTGCGACGATGCGCTGGTCGTGGTCGGTGGCCAGTTCAGCAACCTGAAGTACGACTGGATCATGCGCCACCACCCGGACGTTGACATCGTCGTCCGCGGCGATGGGGAGCACGCCATCCCATTGCTGCTGGACGCCCTCGATCGCGGTGACAGCCTGCACGATGTTCCGAACCTGGTGATCCGAACAGGGCCCGAGACCTACCGGATGACCTCGTTTCGGTACATCGATATTGAGGAACACCCGTCGCCGGCCTTCGGGACGGAACATCGTCCGGTGGTGCCGTACGAGTCGATGCGGGGCTGCCCGTTCTCGTGCAGGTTCTGTTCGTTCCCCTTCGCCTCCCCGGAGTGGCGCTACAAGTCGGCGGAGAAGATCGCGTCGGATTGGGCGCGCTACCGCGACATCAACGAGACTCGCCACATCTACGCGATGGACTCCACGTTCACCGTGCCGCCAACCAGGCTGCGGGCACTGATGGAGCTGCTACCCTCAGCGGCTGTGACCTGGGAGGCATTCACCCGGGCCAATTCCATTACCGGTCGGGAGACGGTCGAGCGTTTGGCCGAGGCGCACTGCGCAGAACTGTCGCTCGGGTTCGAGTCGATGAGTCCCAAAACCCTGGAGCTGATGCACAAGCAGGTCCGAGTCGAGCACAACCGCCGCGCGCACGACGCGCTGTCCGGCGGTCCGGTCAGGTACCGGACGTCATTCATGGCCGGTTACCCGGGCGAGGCACCAGAGGACTACGAGCTCACCCACCAGTACCTGCTCAACGAGTACACCGGCCGCTTCTATCTGTCGGTGTTCTCCATGGCGGACGAGACGATGCCGGTCTGGCAGGATGCCGAGCGGCTCCAAATCAAGGTCGACGACTTCGAGGACCCGGACGCGGGCTGGAGCCATATCGGCATGGACGACGTCACCGCCAAGCGCCTGCGCAAACGGACGCTCGACGAGGTCCGACATGCCAACGACAGCGCTGTTCTTATGCTCTGGCAGATGGACTACCAGCTTCCGCTCATCCCGGAGCTACCCCACGACACAAACCTATGGGCCGAGAAGCTTGTAGAAAGACTGGGCATGCTGCCGGTCGACGTCCCCGACGCAGGGCGCCGACTGGCGGCAGCAGCCGACCTGCTCAGTTCGCTCGATTCCCTGGGGGTGCGTGGCACCGCCTCCACACTCGACGACGGCGGAAGGTCCGGTGCGATGACCGACCACCGATATGTTCGACGGGTGAGCGGGTTCAGTTGACACGAGGTGCTTTCGCGGCTGACGGCGACGGACCCTAAAGGCCTCGGCACCGCGCGCACTGCGAAATCGCTGACTTTGGTTTCGTCTGGATCACCAGGTCTGTTCGGCCGCGCGCACCAACATGTGGTTGACCGCCACTCGGCGGTCGCGCGTCACCGTATAGAGCACGGCGTCGGCGATGTCCTCCGGCCGCAACTTGGTCATGTTGGCCGTCTGGCGCTCGAACGCCTCCCACGACGGCCCAGCCAGGTCGGGGTTGATCCCCGTATCAACAGTTCCGGGGCCCACCACGCCGACGCGGACCCTTTTACCGAGTACCGGCGGTGGAACTGATGGTGACCAGATCCGCCACACCGCGCCGTGACTCGACGGCCGCGTCGATCAGGTGCGGAAGCGCTGCGCGGGCGACGTAGAGGACCCCTTGCACGTTGACCGCCACCTGGTCATTCCAGTCCTTTAGCGGCGCCTCGGCCGTGGGCCCCATCCGTACTAGGCCGGCGTTGTTCCCACGGTGTCGAGACGTGCCAAATCCGCGACGGCGCGCTGCACGGCTGCCGACACCTGTCCAGCATCGGTGACGTCGGCGGGCACGACCAGCGCTGTGCCACCCTTCGATTCGATATCGGCCTTCACGTCGGCCAGCCGGTCGGCTCGGCGTGCGAGGAGGGCCACCGCAGCGCCCTCTGCAGCCAGCGCTTTCGCCGTTACCGCGCCGATACCGCTGCTGGCGCCGGTCACCAGGGCCGCGGTGTGTGCCAGTGTCGCCGTCATATCCCTCGTCGATGATCAAACACACGTCGGCGATCCGGCGAAGGTCGCCACGAACGTCAGATCACTGACCGACAGCTGGTTGGCCGCGCTGCGGCAATGGAGTCCTGGCCGACCAGTAAGGGTGCAGTCTCAGTGGTTGCCGCTCTTCTTGTGGCCCTTCAGCTTCTGCACGAGGCGCTCGACGTCCACCGCTGGAAACGTCGAGACCTCCACTGTCCCTCGGGAATGGAGGTCGGCCGCCACGTGCGCGACCGTCTCGTGGTCTGGGGCCTCGACCACCGTCAGGAGGTCATAGGGGCCCAGCAGCGAGTACTGGTGGAGCACCTTGCAGCCGAGGTCGGTGATCTCCTTCCGGACCTCGGCTATGCGCTCGGGATTCGCGTGCAGGGACTTGCGTCCCTCATGGTTGAGGGCGCCGAGCAGTACGTAGGTTGGCATCCCGATCCTTCCTTTCCTTCACGGGCTTAGAGCGGACCTCAACCGGCCGGCATCCCCCTGGCGGAAGCGATCCAGGCGACGCATGTCGCGAATTGACTGTGCACCATTGCGACGGCTGCGTCAACCTGTTCGACATCGCGCCAATCTCGTGGTCTTGGACCTGCGGATCGTGATGAGGACCGCTCCATCGAGCCCTCCTGAAGCTTGCCCTTGGAGGCAATCTCACCATTTCTGCCACTGCCGCGACTACCCCTCCTCATCCGTGGGGTCTCGCCCGGCCGCTGCTTCGGGGCTGTCCGTCGGCGCCGCCAACCCGATACGCGCTTCTTCCCGCCAGCACATCCTGTTCGGCCAGCAATGCCAGTAGCGCCGCCACCGTGGTCGTCTTACCGGTACCGGCCCCGATGAGGAAAATTGTACAGTGCGACAACGTGATTCGCGCCGCGCCGGTTGCTCATCGCAGTAAGCCGCGGGAACCACCCGATCCAGCGCAACGCCGAGGCAGACGTCACCCACCGCCGCGCCGACACCGAGTTGCGCTACTCAGGCGTAGCACTGGCGGCGAGTTCATCGGGACACTGGCGCGCACCGCGACCAGCCACTGTTTTGGCTCCACCCGCACAGTCGCCCAATTCTTCGCCGACTGGTTCGCGGCCGTAGAACAGTCGATCGACGCCACAAGCTGGCAGAACCGGAGGGATTACGCAGCCGCATAGGTGATTTCCCGGATCGGCGGCAAACGACTTCACCGGCTCGAGCACCACAACTTTTGAAGCTCTGTGGGAGATTGCTCGCACAAGGACGGATCATGCGCTACGACAACGGCGCCTATTGGAGCTGCTCGAGTCGCGAAGAGCGAAATCCCTAGGGCTCGTGACGTTTCCGATACGTGCGAGACGACAATCCGCGCAGCACGAGCTTCGGTTTGGGGATACAAGTCCGGCAATATTCCGAAGCAGATGTGTGCGAGCCGATCTAGTTCAGACGCATACCACGACCGGCAGGCCCACTCGCCGGCCGATACGTGGTCATTAGGCGTGGTCGAGTTTGGTCGACTCCCCGTCGAGCCGGGCGGTCTTGGGTGCTTGAGCTCTCCCCCTCCAAGGGGCCTCAAATAGCAACGTGTGCAGCGTATTAATGACTGGGGCGGCCCTACACCGACGCGACCCAGGAATCGCGACGATGGCGTAACTTAGGTCTAGTGAAATAAGCAGCGGATGGTGTACCCTGCGCATACCCCATTCTTTGCCCCAGTCCCATCGTCGTCGCATTAGTCAGCCCAAAAGCGGACGGAGGCGAAGGTGACGGAGCAGAACACCCTCACGGGCGACCTTTCTGAAAGTGCTGCACGGGTTGCCGGTATCGAGGACTGGCTTAGTGACGAAATCTCCGAGGGCTTAGACGGTTCCCCTGACGTCAACGATGCCATGAAGTACTTTTTCAAGACGCTCGTGGTCGCTCCGAGCTGTCCACTGGTCCGGTCGGCGAGCCGAATATCGATAAGGCCGCCCTCGTCGATCCCGAAGGACGGGTCGCAACTGCGGAGAAGGAGTAAGAATGCCATGTTCGTAAACAACGCCAGGGACGCAGAGCCGTGTGTGGCGGCGGATTTGTCCGAGATCCGGCTCCTGGTGGACCGGGCCAATATCGGCATCAATTCAGTCAGTCTGGCCCATGCGACCGTGGCGCCAGGCGCGGAAACCCTATGGCATCGTTTAGAACGCACCGACGAGATCTACTTTATTCTGTCGGGGCGCGGGCTCGTTTCGGTGGGAGACGAATCTCGGGAGGTGGGGCCCGGCGATACGGTGTGGATACCGGCCGGTATCCCGCAGAGAATCCGGAATCTCGGTCTAGAAACTCTGGAATTTTTGTGCGCCTGTGGTCCGGCTTATGTGCGCGAATGCGATCAGCGGGTCCACGCAGCCGCCTTGATTGACAGCCGACAGTGACTGTCGGAGGTCCAACAACGACCACTGTCGGAGACCATCTTGTCAACAGGATGCGCGAGGCGGGTATATCCGTCGTCTGCGGGCTTCCGACTTCCAGGCTCGATTCGTTGCTGGTGCGTGTCTCCCGGGATGCTGGTTTTCGGATCGTGCTGGCACGGCACGAGGGCGGGGCGGGCTACCTCGCCGACGGCTTCGCCCGGGCGTCCGGCAGGCCCGCGGCGGTCTTTGCGGCGGGACCCGGGGCGACTAACGTCATGACCGCGGTGGCGAATGCGTCGGTAAATCACGTCCCGATGCTCGTCCTGACCGGGGAAGTGTCGGTGCCCGAATTCGGCCTGCATTCGCAGCAGGATACGAGCGAAGACGGGCTCGGTCTGGGGGCGGCTTTCCGGCGCCTCTGCCGCTGTTCGGTATCGATCGAATCGATCGCCAATGCGCGGACCAAGATCGACCGGGCATTCCGGGCCTTGCAGAGCACCCCCAGCGGACCCGTGCACATCGCCCTGCCACGCGATCTGGTGGATGAGGCGCTGCCGATCCATCAGCTTGGGACTTCTGCAGCCGGGCCCGCGGCCCCAAGAATCCTTGCGCAGTGCGGTCCTGAGATTGCCGACGAGGTGATCGCCAGGTTGGATCGAGCCGCTGCCCCGATGCTGTTGCTGGGGAATGGATGCCGGATGGACGGCATCCACGAGGAAATCGTCGCGTTTTGTGAGAAGGCGGGGCTTCCTTTTGCGACAACTCCGAATGGGCGGGGGATCGTCCCAGAAACGCATCCGCTGTCCCTTGGCGTGCTTGGCTTGTTCGGCGACGGCAGGGCCGAAGAGTATCTGTTCGGGACGCCGTGTGATCTGTTGATCGCGGTCGGTGTCTCCTTTGACGGCTTGGTCACCCGCTCGTTTTCACCCCGGTGGAGCGGACTGCAAGTTGATGTCGTCCATGTCGATCCCGATCCGTCGGCATTCGGTCGTTTCGTCGCCACGTCGCTCGGGATCCCGACGTCCAGCCGTGCCTTCGTGGGATCCTTGGTGTCCTGTCGGGCGCCGCAACCTTCCCCGAGGGCCACTCTGCCGGCGCCGGTATCTTCCACAGCCCCGGAAACCCCGGGGGAGAGCATCCATCCCCTCGAAGTCATGCGCAACTTGGACGCGTTGCTGCCGCCGAATACCACGATCTGCACGGATTCGGGAACCTGCATTTATTGGGCTTTTCAAGGGATTCCGGTGCGGCGGCCTGGCACGTTTTTTTCGACCATTGATTTTGCCCCCATGGGATGCGGCATCGCCGGGGCCATTGGCGTGGCTCTGGCCCGACCCGAAGAGCGGGTCGTCTGCATCGCCGGGGACGGGGCTTTTTTGATGCATGGCACGGAGGTCTCCACTGCGGTCGCGCAGGGGATCCCGGTGACGTGGGTCATTCTGAACGACGGACAATTGAGTGCGAGCATCGCTTCGATCCGCGGGCGGATGGATCCGTCGTCAGTCGTCTCGATCGGAGCGACCGACCTGGCGGCGATGGCCTGCGCCCTTGGCGCAGAAGGGATCCGGGTCGACAAGCGCTCCGACCTCCGCGCCGGCCTGGAAAAGGCGTTGGCCGCAGCCGGACCTTGCGTGCTGGATATCGCTATCGATCCAGAAAGCAACAGACCCGAAATCGGATTAGGACAATGAAACGAGAACCGGTCATCCTCGACACGACCATCCGCGACGGCAGTTACGCCGTGAACTTCCAGTACACCGCGGACGATCTCCGGACGATAATCGGGGATCTCGACACGGCGGGCATCCCCTACATCGAAATCGGGCATGGCGTCACCATCGGCGCCTCGGCGGCGCAGGGCCGGGCGGCTCAGACGGACGAGGAATATTTCCGCACCGGCCGCTCCGTGGTCCGGAAAGCGAAACTCGGCGCCGTGATCGTCCCGGCCCTGGCGCCGATCGAGACGGTGGACTTGGCCGGGGATTATCTGGACTTTCTCCGCATGTGTGTGATCGCCACCGAACTCGAGAATTTCGCGCCTTTCGTCGAGCGCGCGCAGTCAAAGGGTCTCGAGGTTTCGATTCAACTGGTCAAGTCCCATCTTTTCGAGCCGGATGTGCTGGCCCGTGCTGCCAGGCAGGCCCGCGATATGGGGGTCCGGATCGTCTATGTGGTGGATACCACGGGAACCTTCCTGCCAGAGGACGTGAGACGCTACGTCGAGGCCATCCACGACGCGAGCGATGTCACGGTCGGTTACCACGGGCACAACAATCTGGGTATGGCCGTAGCGAACACGCTGGAGGCATTCGAGGCAGGGGCCGATTTCCTCGACGGAACTCTGATGGGCTTCGGTCGCGGGGCGGGGAATTGCCAGACCGAGTGCCTCATCGCTGCGTTGCAGCGGCGCGGGCATCTGGCGGGGGTCGATCTGGATCGGATTTTCGATGCGGCGCGGTCAAATATGCTGGGACGGGCCCCGGAGAGCTACGGCATCGATCCGTGGGAGATCTCCTTTGGATTGCACGGCCTCGATTCGTTGCAGCTCGAGCACCTCCGTACGTCAGCGGAAAAGGCGAGCCTTTCGGTGCCCCGCGTTATCCGGGAAATCGCAAAAAACGTCGAGGGGCCTTGGCTGTCCACGGAAGACATCGATCAGGTCGTCGACGGGATGTGGGCATGAATGCCCCGAACACGCGCGCCGCGGGCCAACTGCGTCTGGGCGCCGACGCCGGGACCACCGACTATCCGGCCACGCTGGATTCCCGACTCCTGATGATCACCGGGGCGTGCGTGCTGCTGCCGGTGATGGCCGTCCTGGACACCACTGTCGTCAATGTGGCGCAGCGGACCTTCATTAACGAATTCTGTTCGACGCAGGCCGTGGTCGCGTGGACAATGACCGGCTACACCTTGTCGTTGGCGGCGGTGATCCCGCTCACCGGCTGGGCCGCCAACCGGTTGGGCACTAAGCGGCTCGTTCTGGGTTCGGTACTGCTGTTTTCAATGGGATCATTGCTGTGCGCGCTGGCATCGAATATCACGCTGCTGGTGGCATTTCGGGCTTTGCAAGGTCTTGGCGGCGGAATGCTCATACCGCTACAGCTCATCATCCTGGATCGCGCTGCCGGTCCGCAACGGTTGGACCGGGTGCTGACAATCAGCATGGTTCCCGTTTTGATGGCCCCGATCTGTGGGCCCATTCTCGGTGGCTGGTTGATCGGCTCGTTCGGCTGGCAGTGGATTTTCCTGATCAACATCCCGATCGGACTGCTCACGTTGGTGTTGGCGGCATTTGTTCTCCCCAAGGATGTTCCGTCACCCGCGGAGCCGTTGGACGTCGTCGGCATGCTGCTGCTGTCCCCAGGGCTGGTGCTGCTCCTTTATGGCGTGTCACTGCTACCGGAATGCGGCACGATCGCAGACCCGTATGTCTGGGTACCAGCAACCGTTGGCTTGATCCTGATCGGCGCTTTCGTAATCCACGCGCTGCGACGGGCCGATCGTGCGCTGATTCATGTGCGGCTGCTCAAAAATCGGGAGGTCGCAGCCGCCAACGCGATCAGATTCCTGTTCGCCATAGCCTTTTTCGGCAGCCTCCTGCTGTTTCCCGCGTACTTGCAGCAGGTGCTCGGTAAGACACCCTTCCAGTCTGGGCTGTTTCTGGTTCCTCAAACCTTGGCTGCTGCTGCGGTAATGCCGGTTGTGGGACGCGTGTTGGAAAAACGGGGAGCGCGACGCGTCGTGCTGATCGGGACGATCTTGATCGTCATTGGCATGGGTGTATTTGTCTACGGCAT
>JBAUOX010001196.1:0-2504 GCA_049579985.1 Isosphaeraceae bacterium
GGCGTCAAAGTCATTCATTGCAGCGAGCGAGACACGCAGATCACAAGTCAGCCCAAACAAGTCGACGAATTTGTGAACACTTGGAGCGTCGAGGGTTTCAGCGAGGAGGGGACGACGACGGCCGAGATGGGCTGGGGGACGCATGAGAAACAGTTGCCCGCGTTTGCCTTCTTGCATGAGAAAGGCCCGAAGAGCCAGATCTGCCTCGCGCGGATGGGTATGAACTGTTTCGTGGCGAGCTGGGTGCCGCCTGACCATCATATCGTTGGCATGGTGGTCCGCCATGGCGAGGCGTTTACCATTACCGAGCGACTGACGGTATGGGAGGGAGGGAAGACGATCTATCGCCCGACGGTCCATTACGCGTATTGCCCGTGCGACTCCGCCATAGCGTCACTCCACGAGCTCCGCGGTCGCGATTACAGGTTGCAGTCGCGGATCCGAATCATGACGGACGAGATCATCAGCGGGGCGGACATCCTGGGCGCGTTGGTGATGGGGCACCCGTATCAATCGTGGTGGTGCGGTTCCGACCTGAGCATCGAGGAATCACGTCGACTCGTGCCGCACCAGAATGCCACCACGATGCAGGTGGCGATTTCCGTCGTCGCCGCCTGCATGTGGATGCTGGAGAACCCGCGCCGGGGACTGTGCGTGCCCGATGACTTGCCCCATGACAAGGTGCTGGAGATAAGTAAACCCTACCTGGGCAGGTTTCTTTCCGTGGCCTCGGACTGGACCCCGCTGAAGCACTACTCGAACTACTTTCGCGGCTACAATCAACCTGAACTCGACACTTCTGATCCATGGCAGTTCAAGAACTTTCTTATCACGGAGGGAGACTGACCCGAGGGATTGCAGCCCGATTGCCGGCCTGACGAAGTGCAGGCACGCGCAGTCTGTGAGTCATGATTTTAGAGTTGGCAGTCCTGATTCATTTTTCACACCCAATCGTGATCGCCCCGAGCGGACAATCCATGGACCAAAAGACGCTGATTCGTTTGGCCAAGAGCCACGGCACGCCGATTGTAGTGGTGGATCATAAGGTGCTGCGCGAGAATTACGTGCAGTTTCGGAAATTCCTTCCGCGCGTGCAGGTCTACTATGCGGTGAAAGCGAACAGCGACTCAGCCATCGTGCAGACCTTTTATGACGCGGGGGCCAGCTTCGACGTCGCCAGCATGGCGGAGTTCTTGAACGTGCACGAAAAGCTCGCGAAGCTTTCGGCGAAGGAGCAGCAAGACTTCATCTGGGACCGTGTGATCTACGCGAATCCGATCAAGGCAATCGAGACCCTCGAGCAACTGGACCAATACAAGCCCTTGGTGACCTATGACAATCACGAAGAGGTGATCAAGATCGCCCGATATGCGCCCCACTCGGGGCTGGTTCTGCGGTTGCGCGTACCCAACACCGGGTCGATGGTCGAGCTTTCCAGCAAATTCGGTGCGTTGCCTGGCGAGGCGGTCGACCTCATGAGTTTCGCGCATTTTAGCAAACTCGAGGTCGAGGGAGTGAGCTTCCATGTCGGAAGCCAGTGCACTAACGCCCAGAATTACGTGCAGGCGCTGCACCTCGCCGCCGGCATCTTTGCCGAGGCCAAGCTGCGCGGGTTTGACCTCAAGTTGCTCGACATCGGTGGCGGCTTCCCTGCACACTATGACGACACCGTGCCTGCCTTCCGAAGGCTGGCGGCAACGATCAACGCCGAGATCGGTCGACTTTTCCCCGAGCCGATCGAAATCCTTGCCGAGCCAGGTCGGTTCCTCGTCGCTTCCGCCGCGACGGCGGTAGCGAAAATCATCGGCAAAGCCGTCCGTGGGGGTAAGCCCTGCTACTATCTGGATGACGGAGTCTACCACACCTTCAGCGGTGTGATATTCGACCATTGCCAGTATCACCTCAAGAGCTTCAAGAAGGGGCCGACGCAGATTTGTTCTGTCTTCGGGCCGACGTGCGACGCACTCGACACGATCAGCCTTGCCGAGGAACTACCCGACCTCGACGTGGGCGATTTGGTCTACTCCGAGAACATCGGCGCCTATTCTGCTGCGAGCAGCACCCACTTCAACGGTTTCCCTCCTGCAACTGTCGTTCATGTGAACAAATGACAGGATTAGGTTATCTCAGAATCCTTCCATGGACCTACGCCAAGGTGTTGACGAAGAAGTTGGCGCCCCCCGGAGCTACCCGGGGCCTGCTCTGAGAGTAGGCGGTTGGCGACGAAACATGCCCGCCGGGTCGGGGCGGGCATGGTCGCGAAGAGATCAAAGGTGAGGCTCAACTCCGCCCGGTCGGCGGTCATCAGGACTTGTCGGCGGTTGTTGTGGTCGCTTCGACTGGCTGCGGCCGCGGCCTGGACGCAACGGTCTTCGAAGGGTCGGCGACTTCCAGGTTCAAATCGACGTTCCCATTGGCCGCCGAACCCACGTTTGCCTTCATGGCCTCCTCGATGTTCTCCATGGCCTGCTTGGAGATCTTGTCGGAGAACTCTTGAAGGACGT
>JBAUOX010001197.1:0-2618 GCA_049579985.1 Isosphaeraceae bacterium
CCCAGCCCGGGGTGATCATGTGCTGGCCGATCGTGATGTTCCACCACGAGTTCGTCTGGTTCGAGTGGAACTGCATCGATGTCGAGACCCGGGAGACGATCGCCAAGGGCAGCGTCGCCTGGGCCCGGCGCGGCCACCGCGGAGCCTGTTATTTCAAAGGGGAGCAATTGACCTTCTACCGAGACGTTTATGCGCCCGAAGAGCTATTAAAATTGATCAAGACTTAATTCGTAGGCTCGAGCCCCGGCGTGCTAGCCATCGAACCTCGATCGCATCCAGGTGACCGGCGCAGGGGATTAGGACGCCACACTGTAACGAGGGCTTACGCGCCATTCGAGAACAGCGGGATGGTCAGAGCTCTTGATGACTGTCGTCTCGGGAACTGAGTGTGAACGTGCTTTGACGCCGCGGGCCAGGCTTCAAACGACTGTCCGGAAGGGCGAAGCGCTCGGTCTCGACGATGGCAACGCGAAAACCAGGAGCCGGTACGATGGACGAGGTCAAATGGGACTGGCCCCATACCAAGAAGTGGCCCAACTTTTCCGGGGCGAAGATCGACATCGTGAAGAAGATGTTCTTGGCCGGCGAGTCCATGAACGTTGACAACTTTATTCGGTTCTTCACGGATGATGCCCTCTATCAGTTCGGGAACTTCCCAATCGCGAATGGGCCCGAAGGCATTCGCCAGGCCTCAGGATCATTCGCGGACAAGGATTCATTCCTGGGAAAGGTAGAAGGGGTCCATCACCACCTGAAAAATATCTGGGAAGCGGAACCCGGCACCTTGGTGGTGGAAATGGAGGTTACGTACGTCCGGCACGACGGCAAGGTTTTCACGCTTCCGTGCTGTGATGTCATTCGGTTCAAAGAGGATCAGGTGAAGGACCTTCGGATTTACATGGACATCATGCCGGTTTTCACGACACATGAGGCCTAGCGAGGCTGGCGGGGCGCCACGTCGCAAACGAGGCGATTCCGGCGAATAGAGTGCAATCAACGGCCGGAGAGGTCACTGGTTTTGAGCGGTTGAATCGAATGGGTTAAGGGTGAGACAGTGATGTCCGGGAGATTCTGACGGACGGCCCAAGACACCGGGATGAAAGCCGATGCGGCCGTTACAGCTTGTCGGAATGCGGATTTGGTTGACAGGATGATCAGCACAGGGCCAAAGAAATTTCGCCGTGTTCACATCGTTCTCGAACGAGTACGTTCTGTTTCGAGCCGGGGCTATGGAGACTCGTCTGTTCTGTGTAGCGGTTGGCCGTGACCAGGATCTCCTGGCGAGCCTCCTTCCGATCATCTGGAGCCCAGCATGACAGCCGACCTCCCGACAAGTCCCAACGGATCGTCGAGGGCCTCGCTTGAGACCCGAATCGACGTTGTTAGGCGACTGATAGCCGCCGTGGAATTGAACGCCTCAGAGGAATACGTCTCCTATTTCACTGATGATGCTGTCTACAAAGTCGGCAACGCGGCGGCGGTGGTCGGGCCCGAGAGTATCCGTAGATTGGCGGACTCCGTCATTCTCTTGATCGAGAAGGTGTCCCATGACGTGAAGAACATTTGGGAATTGGGGGATACGCTGATCTGCGAGATGGAACTCCGCTACCTGCGCAAGGACGGAAAAACCGTCACGGTCCCAAATCTGACTATCGTTCGGTTCGAGGGGGACAGGGTTCGAAGTTACCAGGCGTTTCTGGACGCATCATCAGTTTTTTCGTAAGCGGACTCCGATGGACCTTCTGGTCAGGACTCGCACGATGACGATTGATCCCAAGATGTCACTTTCGCAAACCGTCCAGGCGATGGAAGGTGCCTCATTCCAAGGCGACTGGGACGCGTTCAAGTCGTTTTTCACGGATGACGTCCTTTTCAAGGCGGGCGCCCTCGCGGAGATGACGGGCCCCCAAGCGTGTGCGGATTACTTCAAAAAGATGCAGGCGACACTCCTCCGCATCACCAACGCCCGGATCAGGGGGACCTGGGAGGTCGCAAACGCTGTGATCGTCGAGATGGACGTCCAGGCCAAGCGCATTCCAGATGGTAAGGAAGTCGGATATCCATCCGTGGATGTTTTTCGGTTTGCTGGGGGAAAAATTGCGGAGTGGAGGGTCTACGCCGTTTACCCGGCCTTTGCCGAGAGCCGAGGCTAGAGTCGCTTGGGCAGGATCAGCGGGGTCCTCGCCGCCAGCGATAAGTCCGGCCGCTACCGACGACGCGGAGTAGGCCCGGGAGTGGGGTTGAAGAGCGCGGGACCTTGATGGCCATGATCGAGAGTGTTTATCACTTTTCAAATTGCGCGGAAACGAGCGGTGACAGGTGGCGGACCCGATCTGCTGCCTCGATGGCTTCAGGCTAGGTCAAACACCCGAGCCTGTGTCACGTCCGGCTATGGTGAGGAAGTTCAGCCATTACCGGGGCTTCCTAGATTTCCTGCTTGTTCTTCTGCTGAGGTTGCAGAGCCGGGTCGGGGAACGGCGGTCAAGATCGAACTCGAAAGGGGGTAGGAATGGCGTCCCAATCTTCGCGTCCGAAGACCGAAATCATCGATACGATGCGGGGGGCATATGCGACCAAGGACAGGGAGAGCTTCCTGTCATTCTTCACCGACGACGTCT
>JBAUOX010001198.1:0-7138 GCA_049579985.1 Isosphaeraceae bacterium
TGCGACAAGCCTCCTTTCGGAGTATGTGCAACCCTTCGCTACTGATCGACCGAGAGGCTGGGGATTAGGGTGGCGTCTCCAGCGTCGTTGACCCTGCCACGGGCCAGTCGATTCAGTTGCCTTCAGATGGCCCGTCTGACGACGGACCTTGGCCTAGCTAGTCTCGCGTTTAACTCGGCGTTTCGGATGTGGCGAGCACCCTAGTCCTCCAAGCCCCTAGCTTTCGCTATGGGGTGCTTGACCTCGTACTCGCAGCTCGTGACAGCGTGGCCCGATGCTCGGCATGGGCCGTAAGTGCGGCATCCCGAGCGATTCGCCGTCCTGGAGCTGGCGGAGAAGCATCCCGGCCTCCAGACGCGCGGCTCCCGAGAATGGAGGCGTCTTGATCTCGCCTTGCAACCAAGCCAGCGGCTTCGGGGACTGTTCGGCCGTGCTCATGGCGAGATTCTATGCCGAATCCGGCATGGCATCAAGCAGGGATTGTACCGGACTTGAAACTGGATGACACTCCGCCCAGCGAGTCCGCCCGATGGCGTTCGATAATGGGGAGAATCCGTCCAGACGACGAATCGACGGCCAGCGCCGGGAATTCCGGGATCGGACCCTCGTCATTACATAAAGAACTCTGATTGTCCAGCGTGTCTGGTTTGCTCATGCCGAACCTTTTCTCATCAATCGATGCCTTCGGGTCGAAAAACAATCCGAGACGATGACCGAATCCTCTTGACTGGTCAGACGAAGTCAGCTTACCATAAATAAGAGTCGAATGTCTTCACGCGACGCAGACAAGAGGGATCTGTTCCTTCATTCGCCTGCCCTGCCCCGCGCCGCATTGATGGGCTGAAAATCGGCGCACCTCCCGATCATGGCCGATGAACGCATCCGGCGCCAGCTCGCCTTTCTGGCCGCCCAGATGATGTACCTGCGGACCGAGACCGAATATTTCACCGCCAAGCGCAAGGCCGCCAAGCAGCTCGGGGTCGAGTATCGCCACCGCCCCGGCGATTTGCCGAGCAACAAGGAGATCCGCGACCAGATCCAGGCGATGGCGCGCATTCACGAGGGGCCCAAGCGACTGGAACACCTCCGCGACATGCGGCTCGACGCCCTCCGCTTGATGCGGCTCCTGGCGCGCTTTCGCCCCCGGCTGATCGGCAGCGTCCGCACCGGACACGTCCGCAAAGGGTCCGACATCGATATCCACATCTTCTGCGACAGCCAGGCCCTGGTGACCGACACGCTCGACGAGCTGGGCCTGCAATACGACGTCGAGCACAAGCGGATCATCAAGTACGGCGAGGAGCGGACATTTACGCACATTCATATCCACGACAATCACAATTACGAGTTGACCCTCTACCCCGAAGACAAGGTCCACTACGTTTTCAAGAGCTCGATCACCGGCAAGGCCATCGAGCGCGCCTCGATCGCCGAGCTGGAGGCCCTGCTGCGCGAGGAAGACCCCGAGCTCAATCTCGAAGCCGAGGTGGAGCGGCTCGAGGACCACATCGACCGCTTCACCCTGTTCCGGATGCTGCTCGAGCCCCTGGAAGGCGTCAAGCAGAGCCCGAAGTACCATCCCGAGGGGGATGCCCTCTACCACAGCCTTCAGGTCTTCGAGCTGGCCCGCGACGAGCGGCCCTACGACGAGGAGTTCCTGCTGGCCGCCCTGCTCCACGACGTGGGCAAGGCCATCGACCCGTCCGACCACGTCGGTACGGCCCTGGAGGCGCTCGAAGGATCGATCAGCGAGCGGACCGCCTGGCTGATCGAGCATCACATGGACGCCCAAGCTTATCAAGACGGGACACTCGGATATCGCGCCCGGATTCGCCTCCAGGCGTCCGAGTACTTCGACGACCTGCTGCTCCTCCACGAGCTCGATCGTCGCGGCCGGGTGCGGGGTGCCTTTGTTTGCGAGCTGGATGAGGCGCTCGATTACATCCGGGGCATGAACTCGGACGATGCATTTGATCCGTGACGCGACGAGCCTGGTTGTCCTTTTTATCGTGCCGGAATTCGACATCGAGCCAGAGGCCGGGCTTCAGTTCGATGGGCTCGAGAACTCGTGCCTTGAGAGCTTGCCTGCGTGCACCCGGGCGGGCAGGTGTCTGAGCGGTCTTCGGCTTCTTGAATCGCGGGAACTCGGTGTGCGGACCCTGCTCGATGCCTCAAGATAGTATCCTTGTGCTCGAAAAGCAATTCCGATGCCAGGTTCTTCCGAAAGCCGATGCCTGTGAGATCAACCGGGCGGCGGGCGTGGCACGTCGCGCGACGTGCTCGGCATGAGAACCATGGATCGGGCAATCGGCCGAGGTCGTCTCGGGGACCGATCATGAGTCTGATGGGACTGTGAGCCATGAACACTATGACCGAACAGACGACGGGCGCCAGGATCGAACGCCGGCCGCTGGCAAGCCGGCGGTGGCGGCTGTCGATCGCCCTGGCGGGATGGATGGCGCGGCGGGGCGTGTCCCCCAATGCCATTTCCCTGTTTGGCCTGGGGACCGGGCTGCTCGGGGGCCTGTCGCTCTGGTTAACCTCACGCAGCTCGACCCCTTGGCTTTTCTGGTTGCTGGCCGCGGGGCTCGTGCAGCTACGGCTTCTGTGCAACTTGATTGACGGCATGGTCGCGATCGAGTCGGGCAAAGGGTCGCCGCTGGGTGAGTTGTACAACGAGATCCCGGATCGCCTCTCGGACGCGGCGACGCTGGTCGGGCTGGGATTTGCCGCGGGAAGCGTTCCCTGGCTTGGTTTCCTCGCCGCTATCCTCGCGGTGTTCGTCGCTTACGTCCGCGCTGCCGTCAAGATCGCCGGCGCGCCGCAGGATTACTCGGGCCCCATGGCCAAGCCTCATCGCATGTTCGTCGTGACCGTGACCGGCCTTGCCTGTGCGGCCGTGCCGATGTCCTTGCAGAAAGCCTGGCTCGATCGCGCTTGGGGCTTCCCCGCGATCGCGCTTGGGATGATCATCATCGGCTGCATCGTCACGGCAATCCGGCGCCTGATGCGGGCCGCCAGCATCCTGGAGGCAAGGACACCATGAACGCGGCTGCGCGGCTCAGGCTGTTTGGAATTCGCCATGCCTTCGACGAGCCGGGTGTGGTGCTGATCCTGGTCCTGCTCGGGCTGGGACTGACCATCTGTCCGCTGGTCATCCTGGGCCTCGACCGCGCCGGGCGGCTGTCGCCCGAGTTGAGGAACGACCTCTGGCAACGCTACTACTCGTGGCTGGCCATGATTCCGGCGATCGCCGTGCCCATCGTCCTGGGGGCATTCTGGACGATCCTGGCGGTCTGCGTACTGAGTCTCTTCTGCTTCCGCGAATTCGCTCGGGCCACGGGGTTTTTCCGCGAAAAGCTCATGAACGTTCTTGTCGTGCTGGGCATCATCGCGCTCAGTCTGGCCAGCGTCGACCACTGGTACCGCCTCTTCGCGGCGCTGACACCCATCGTCATCATCGTGATCGCGGCCGTCTCGACCTCGCTGGATCGGCCCAAAGGCTACATCCAGCGCGTGGGGATGGCGAGCCTCAGCTTTCTTCTCTTCGGCACCTGTCTGGGGCACATCGGCTACATGGCCAACGATGAGTGCTACCGATCCCTGCTGCTGCTCTTGGTGTTCAGCGTCCAGATGAACGATGTCTTCGGCTACATCGTGGGCAAGTCGCTCGGCGGCCCCAAGCTGGCTCCACAGACCAGCCCGAACAAGACGATTTCGGGCTCGCTGGGCGCGATCGTGCTGACGACGCTCCTTGTCTTCGGCATCAGCGGCCTGATCTTCCGCGCCGGACCGATGAGCAACAGTGGGCTTCGACTGGTGCTGGGGCTCCTGATCAGCATCGCCGGGCAGCTTGGCGACCTGACGGTCTCGGCCATCAAGCGGGACGCGGGCGTGAAGGACACGGGCACGTGGATCCCCGGGCATGGAGGCGTGCTCGACCGGGCCAACAGCCTCTTGCTTTCGGCTCCAGCCATGTTCCACTATCTCAGCTACTTTCTTGTCATCAACGCGGACGACACGATGCGGACCTTTACATCCGGGTGAGGAGGTGGGCCATGAAGTCGTGGAACTACCAGCCCGCGAAGGATATCGAGCTCAAACCGGTGGAACGGGCCCGCAGCCTGAAGCGCGAGTCCGGAATCTGGTCCACCTGCGGGCACCTGGCCTGGCACGGTCTGGCCAGAGTCTACACGTCGCTCTATCACCGGCTCGACGTGGTAGGCAGGGAACACCTCCCCGCAGCGCCTCCCTTTGTGCTGATCGCCAACCACACCAGCCACCTGGACAGCCTGGTTATCGGCTCGGTGCTGCCGTGCCGATTATGCGACTGCGTTTTCCCCGTCGCGGCGGGGGACGTCTTCTTCGAGAGTCCGGCCCGATCCCTCTTCTCGGCCCAGATGATCAACGCGCTGCCGATGTGGCGGAAGAACTGCGGCCCCCACGCCCTAGCCGAGCTCAAAGAACGGCTCGTCAGCGAGCCCTGCGGCTACATTCTTTTTCCCGAAGGAACACGCAGCCGGGACGGCACGCTCCAGCACTTCAAGGCAGGCCTGGGAACGATCGTCGCAGGCACTGCCGTTCCCGTCGTCCCCTGTTCGATCGCCGGGGCGTCACGCGCCTGGCCTCCCGGATCGCGCTGGCCCCGCCCCTGGAAAGTCCGGTTGACGATCGGCCCCGCGCTCAATTTCGAGGCGCTCCCCAACTGCCGCAAAAGCTGGGAACAAATCGCCCGCGAGGCCGAGGACGCCGTGCGGAGGCTGGGGGACGGATCTGGCGGGTGACGCTATGGTTGTTTCAGACGAACGGATTGACGAGCGTGATACCACCGATGACGACCGGCGCACCCATGTCCTCGGTGTAGAGGGTGCTCACTCCGGCGTCGCGGCAAGCACCCAGGAGCATGCTATCCCAGTGGGACAGGCTGTACTGACCCGTCAAAATCAGGGCCTGGTCCAGAACGACGAGAGAGGGGAGGGCTATGGGGAACAAGCGGACATAACCGCGGATGATCCGTATCAGGTCCGCACGCGCAAGTCGTCCCTGGTCCTGCAACGACCGGAGGAACCGCAAGAACTCGCCGAGGACCTGCCAGGGAACCACAACGTCATCCGACTGCGAGCGAAGCTGTCGGAGGAGCGATCGGGCTTTGGCTCGCTTGACCGGATCGTGCCGATCGAGTGAGTAGATCAAAATATTGGTGTCAATGGCGGTCATGCAACTCGTCGCGGCTTGGGGGGGGACCACCGGAGTCGATGTCGACATCGCCCCAGAGTCGCTCAATTTCGCGCCAGGCGGCGAACGATTCCAGTCCCAGGTCGGACATCGGCACGACGACGAGTCGAACCCGCGCGTTGGGCGGCAGGTCGAGCGGGTCCTCGGGCTTGAGGACGCCGTCCTCGAACCGGGCGTGAATGATCTGGCTCATGAGTCTTGGTCCGATCGCTCTTGGCGAGGAACTATTTCTCATTCGAGTCTAGCCGTGCAAGCGCGTCGGGGGCAAATCGTCAGGGGTTGCTTTTGTGGTAAGATCCTTCCCTGTCGATCCTGCAACCGGCCAGATCCATGGCATTGCCGATCGTCGCCGCTCGACTACAAAAGCTGGCGGTGATTGACCTCGCCGCAGGATTCGGCCTCTTCTCCAGCACACCAAGTTTCCCGGATTACCCCGTCCATCCCGCTTTTACACATCGTGTGGTTGTATCTCCACACCGGAACCGGGCTGCGAATGACACACATGCGGTTTGTGTCCGTAGTTTTCAGGACGCGAGAAAAACGATCATCACGCTGGGGGCGGTCATTTCAGGATTGAGCGGGCCGATCGGCACCGCACGGCCGTCCCGTCGATCTGGGAGTTGAGCAACATGAATCAGGGTAAGGGGCATCGTTCTGCAAGTCCGATGGTTCTGTTGCGTATCAGCGATGGTTCCTGTCAGATGCATCGAGCTTTCAGCGATTTTAGCCAGGCGGTTTGTGCGGCCGAGGCGTATGCCGGGGCGGGCTTCGTGGTGGCCATGATCTCGGCCACGGGTCGGTTCTTGATGCGGTTTCAGCCCCGGTGGCAGAGAATTGCCGTCTGACGACACCTGGCCACCTGTCGCGCAGATCCAGGAAAAAACGGGGCGAAACGGGGTTCAAACCTCGAAAATCCAGGAAATAACCAGAAAACCGAGCCTTTTCCCCGGATTTCTCTGGATGTTTTCGCCATAATCGTCGAAAACGAACGCCAGGAGCTTCGGTGATCGTCCCTCAACGGAGAGGGGAAACCGACTGGTTCGCTCAAAAAAAGGCAGCGATCTCTGACAGGAGGGAGAACCGTCCATGGCCAAGAAAGCCGCACCCCAAGCCGCTGAACCCAAGGTGGCCGCCACCACCGGCGAGAAGGCGGGCCCCAAGCCCGCAACCAAGACCGAGTTCTACGCCACCCTGGCGGAGAAGACGGGCCTGAGCAAGAAGCAGATCTCTTCAGTCTTCGAAGCCTTCCACGAGCTGCACGGCAAGGAGCTGGGCAAGAAAGGTCCCGGAATCCTCACGGTCCCCAGTCTCTACAAGATCAAGGTGGTGCACAAGCCGGCCACCAAGGCCCGTCCCGGGTTCAACCCCGCCACCAAGCAGCCGATCATGATCAAGGCCAAGCCTGCCCGCAAGGTGATCAAGATCATGCCGCTGAAGGCCCTCAAGGACCTTATCTGACGTGACCCTGCCGGCCGATCATTCGCGCTTGCGAACGCACCGGCAGCCCGGCGCCGAGGTGTCCCGCCGGTGCGTTTTTTTGATCGGGTCACTCCGCGGTCAACTCCCAATGGAACGCGGGGGTGTGGGCGTCGATGATCAAGGTGGCGCCGGCGTTGTCGGCAAGGGTCTCGAGCTTGGCGGGACCGATTCGCTCTCCCGCATTGTTCAACACGCGGCCCGAGATCTTGCCCTTGCGCCGCCAGACCACCCGGGCGGAGACCGGCTCTTGGAGGAACGGCGGACGACCGGGGTCGGCGACCTCGCGCTTGAACCGGTCGACCCAGCGGAAGCCCGTCGGCTGCACCCGCCCCACGACCGTGACGAGTAGCCGCCTGGCCGTGGGGATCGGCTCCGGGCCGACTGCGCTGGCGACGACCACCGCGAAGGGGTTGTCGGACGAGAC
>JBAUOX010001199.1:0-9283 GCA_049579985.1 Isosphaeraceae bacterium
AGAATCCGGACGGATCGGGAGATCTTTACTTCATCGGCCAGGGATTCGACCAGTGGCTGCCCATCGGTTTCCTCGAGGTTCGCCAGGTCGGTCTGGTCGAGGCCCTGGTGCGCGACGCACTCCTGAACGCCGAGGAAGACTGGTGGAAGTTCGGATCGGCCGGAGCATGCTGAGCGCAGACGGTCCAGACACCTTCGCTTCATTCCTCTCCCCCTGCGAGGCAACCTTCATTAGCGGCAGTCATCCCAACAACATCAAGAGCCGTTTCATCCTTCAGATAAAGGCGGCGAGGCTTCTTTCCCACTTCTCCCTTCCGGTGGTGATCTATGCCGAGACTGATCTTTTACCGTCAGAAACGATACGACCAGGCGATCCGCACGGGCGTTGAACTCGACGGTGAGACAATCGCAGAGCGTTATGAAGAGGGTGGATCTGAGCCTGATCCGGCGCTCCTATGGTATGTCGATCTCCGATGCGAGGGCTCCGCGATCCCGGATGGGTTAGATGAGGCAGCACGCTGGCTACTCGATCATGCCGAGGCCATACGTTCGGGTTTTTCGGCATTCGACGAGTACCTCAGGGCAGGCGCGGACCCAGATATCTACTCTCTCATCTGGGACGAGTTCAAGGACGTGCCCGAAAACGTCAAGATGTCGATTGCCTGTTCGGCGGCACGACGGATCGACGCTCGAGAGATGGCTCTCATTCTGAAAGAGATTGCCGACAACTGGACAACGATCATCCAGAAGCTCGACATCCCACAGGAGGCCGAGGACTTGCGGTAAGTCATGCCAAAGCGCTTGCTCGATTCAACACTCCTCATTACCCATTTCAAGCGGATTTCTCCCCTGGCCGAGAAGGGACCGGAGGACGCGCGGAACTGGGCCAAGCAGCTCATCGAGAACAAGGGGACAAACGCCATTGTCTCCCCGGTGGTCATCGAGATGCTCGCGGGAGTGAGAGATAGCCACGAACTCAGTCTAACCGAGGCTTTTCCGGATGAGTTCGATATCGTCGACGAGCGAAGAATCCCACCTCAAGACTGGGAGCCGGCCGGGATCATTGCGAAGCGAGTTGTCAAGTACGATCGTCAAGTACCCCGCCGGAGCAGGAGGCGCGACCGCGAGCAAAACCCAAGGACTCAGGCACGGGATCTCGGTGATTGCTTGATCACCGCGATCGCACTTCGACTCAATTATGCGGTACTGACCGAGGACCGGGGGGTTCCTCGACAGGCTGGTAGAACCGGTGGCAAGGCACCAAGATCTTAGTCCCGAGACAACCAGCCTATTCCGCCAAGCTCCATCCTCGATGTCCTTGGCCATCCCCGTCTGCGACGCCGTGCTCGACTCGGCGGAACACCATAAGTGGGAAACGGCGGACTGATAAGTCAACTCCTCCAAAGAGACCAAGACTCTTGCTTTTGGGGAGGGGAATTACCGATGACGGACGCTCTCGTGGGATGGAAAGGCGAGCTCGTTCGGCTCGTGCCCCCGGACCGGACGCTCCATTTTGAGAACGCGCTGCGGTGGATGAATGATCCCGAGATCACGGCGACGCTCGAGTTCAACCTCGGGGTTAGCCGGAAGCAAGAAGAAGCGTTTTTCGATCATATCGAAGGCCAGAACGACACCGACTTCACCTGGGCAATACTCGATCGGGCGAGTCGGCACATCGGGTTCATCGGTCTGCACGCGATCAACTGGCGCCATCGCGCGGGGACGGGCGGGATCCTGATTGGCGAGCGGTCGGCGTGGGGACAGGGGCACGCCACCGATGCCGTTCGGGTACGCACGCGGTTCGCGTTTGCCCAGCTCGGATTGCACAGAATCAACGGTCACACCTTCAACCCGGCCATGAAGCGCGTCTATGAGAAGGCCGGATACAGGCACGAGGGCACGGCCCGTAAGATGTTCTGGCGCGACGGGCAATGGTACGACGTGTCGCTCTTTGCCGTCCTGGAAGAAGATTGGTTTTCCAACCTCCCAGCCAACTGACCCGAGCTCACGGCATGCCCATCGTCCCACCGAATTACTCGACGCTCACGGCGATGATCACGCCAGCGCTGTTCATGACCGCCACGGGGTCGCTGATCATCTCGACCTCGAACCGGATGTCCCGGATCGTGGACCGGATCCGCCAGCTCAACGAGCAAGGCGACAGCCTCAGCCGCGGCAAGCCGGACCTCGATTTCCCGGCCGAGCGGCTCGAGCATATCGCCGCTCAGCTCGCTCACCTGGTCAGGCGAAGCGATCGCATTCGCCAGGCCTTGACGCTGCTCTACCTGGCCTTGGCCCTGTTCGTGGGAACGAGCCTGACCACGGCGATCCATGTTCTGATCGGCAGCGACGTCCTGGCGATGCCCACGGCGCTGGCGATCGGGGGAGTGACCTTGCTTCTTCTGGCCAGCGTGCAGTTGACCCGCGAGGCGCATGCCGCGCTTGGGGGCAACCGGGTGGAGATCGATTTCTACAAGGAGCTGCGGCGGCGGCGTGCAGGCGGTTAGGCGAACGCTCTGCTCGGGCCGACGAGAATCAGACGCCGACTTTTTTGCCGCCCCCGCGCTCGACGCGCTTGCGACGTTCCTCGGTAAGGACCTTCTTGCGCAGGCGGATCTTGCTGGGGGTGATCTCGACGAGCTCGTCAGACTCGATGTACTCGAGGGCGATCTCGAGCGTCAGCAGCCGGGGGGGTTTGAGCAAGATGTTCTTATCGGAGCCCGACGCCCGCATGTTGGTCAGCTTCTTTTCCTTGCACGGGTTGACGACCATGTCACCGCTGCGGGCGTTCTCCCCGATGATCATGCCCTCGTAGATGTCGTCTCCCGGCTGGACGAACATGATCCCGCGCTGTTGCAGATTATCGAGCGAAAAGCCCACGGCCTGGCCCCGGGCCATGCTGACCATCACGCCATTGCCGCGGCTGGGAACTTCTCCCTTGAGCGGCCGGTAGTCGTGGAAGTTGTGGTGCATGATGGCCTCGCCCTGGGTGGCACTCATGAGGCGGCTGCGCAGGCCGATCAAGCCTCGAGCGGGGACCAGAAACTCGAGGTGGGCGTAGGCTCCCTTCCCGTCCATCTTGCTCATCTCGCCGCGTCGAGCACCCACCAGTTCCATGACGGGGCCGATGTGGCTGTGAGGGACGTCGACCACGAGGAACTCGTAAGGTTCGTGGTCCACGCCGCCGATCTTCTTGACGATCACCTCGGGCTTGCCCACCGAGAGTTCGAAACCCTCTCGGCGCATCGTCTCGATCAGTACCGAAAGGTGGAGCAAGCCCCGGCCCGAGACCTGGAAAGCATCACCGTCATCGGTGACCTCGACACGAAGGGCGACGTTCGACTCCAGTTCTCGTACCAGTCGATCATTGATGTGTCGCGAGGTCAGATACTGCCCCTCTCCTGCGAGGGGCGAGTTATTGACGGTGAAGAGCATGCTCAGGGTGGGCTCGCCGACCTCGATTCGCGGCAGCGCCACCGTTTGCTCGGGCGCCGCGATCGTGTCGCCGATCTCGACGGTTGCCAGGCCGACGATCGCCACGATGTCGCCGGCCTCGGCCTCATCGACCTCGACGCGGCCGAGCTTGTCGAACAGGAGCACGCTGTCGATCGACCCGGGCACAGACACCCCGTTCACCTTCAGAAGCGCGGCCTTCTGCCCGCGCCGGACCTTTCCCGAGACAATCCGGCCGATGGCGATCCGACCGACATACTCGGAGAAGTCGAGTGTGGTGCAGAGCACGGAGAAGGGGCCGTCCGGCTCGACCACCGGACCGGGCACCTTCGCGACGATCAGGTCGAAGAGGGGGCCGACGTTGCCTGCGGTCGCAGCGGGGTCGTGCGAGGCAAAGCCGGCCTTGCCCGAGGCGAAGATGTAGGAGAAATCGAGTTGTTCCTCGCTGGCCCCCAGCTCCACGAACGTGTCAAACACTTCGTTGAGCACCTCGTTGGGCCGGGCGTCGGGCCGATCCACCTTGTTGATCACCACGATCGGCCGGATGTGGCAGGCGAACGCCTTGCGGAGCACAAACTTGGTCTGCGGCATCGGCCCTTCGAAGGCATCGACCAGCACGAGCGCCCCGTCGGCCATCTGGAGCGTCCGCTCCACCTCGCCGCCGAAATCCGCGTGGCCCGGTGTGTCGATCAGGTTGATCTTGGTCTCGCCATACTGGATGGCGATGTTCTTGGCCAGGATCGTGATCCCTCGCTCGCGCTCCAGGTCGTTGGAATCAAGGATGCGCTCACCCTGAAGCTGGGAGGCCCGGAACTGCCCGGACTGGCGAAGCATCGCATCGACCAGCGTCGTCTTTCCATGGTCCACGTGGGCGATAATTGCCACGTTGCGTATGTCATCGCGTCGCTTCATGGAATTCCTGTCCCTTCCCCCGGCGGAAGGGCCTTGCTCCTGGATGTGGCTCGAGTGCGGGGAACAAACACTTTTGCAGAGTTGTGATTCTACACGTAATCCCGCAATACCGACAAGACCGGAATAGATGATTGCATGCGGATGAGCGGGTCTCTCCTGGAGCGGCGGGGTCGGGAAGATCATGGGCACTCTCGATCTTCAGAGAGATCTGTCCAGGTAGCAAGTTGCAAGGTAGCCGGCATTCCGTTTGCAAGAACGTACAGTTTGAGCGGCTGAACGTCTCCCTCGACTCGAGGAGGAGCTTTGCGAGGCTCGCTCAGTCCAGTGATTTGGCGAGTTGAAGAGCGTTGTCACGCCATGGTGCAATAATGGTGTCTCTGGGTTTTCTCAGAGTCTGCTGGCTCGAGGGGATCGTCCGATGACCAAAGGCAGGAGAAGCCGGGTGCATCGAAGGGTCATCTTGCCATAGAATCTTGATATTGCCCAACGACGAGCAAGACAGGTCGAGCTTGTGGCCAGGAGCCGGTGGTGAAGGGCAGGGTCGATGGAACACCTCGAGGTTTCGCACCTCTTCGCGATGTTGGTGGTGATGCTGGGTGCGGCGAAGATCGGCGGTGCCCTGGCTCAGCGAATCGGCCAGCCCGCGGTTCTTGGGGAGCTGGTTGGGGGGGTGATCGCCGGCCGGTCGGGGTTGCATCTGATCAACATGAGCTACGAGACGATTCACATGCTCTCGGAGCTCGGCGTGATCATCCTGCTGCTGGCAATCGGGCTGGAGACCGACCTGCGAATGCTTGTGCGGGTGGGTGCGACCTCGACGGCCGTCGCGCTGGTGGGAGTGGTCCTGCCGTTTGGTCTGGGCTATGCGGCCTGCCGGCTGCTGGGGTTGACCGATCTTGTGGCGATCATGGCGGGGGCGACCTTGACGGCGACCAGCGTGGGCATCACCGCGCGGGTCCTGGCCGACCTCGGACGGCTGCGGGATGTGGAGGGGCAGATCATCCTGGGAGCCGCGGTTCTCGATGACATACTTGGTCTGGTCATTCTCACGGTCGTGACCGGGCTGGCGCGGGGCGACTCCGTTACCGTGCTCAACGTCGCCACGACCGCGGGCGTCGCTTTCGGCTTTCTGGGGGCGGTGATCCTTGCGGGAACCTTGCTGATGCCCTGGATCACGCGTGCCACGGCAACCATTGACCTTCCGGGTACATCGACGATCCTGGCCCTCATCATGGCGTTCGGACTTGCCTGGCTGGCGGACAGGGCGGGTTCGGCGATGATCCTGGGGGCTTTTGCCGCGGGGTTGCTGCTGGCGTCATCACCGCGACTGCACGACATCGAGAAGGGGATCACGTCGCTGGGACATTTTTTCGTGCCTCTCTTCTTCGTAGGCGTGGGAGCCTCGGTTGATCTGCACGCGCTCGACCCCACCACTCCCGAAGGCCGCTTGGCCCTGTTGGTGGGCTGTGTTTTGTGCGTGACAGGGGTGATTGGCAAGCTGTTTGCAGGCTATGCGCCCTTCTGGTTCAAGGGCAACAAGACCGTGATCGGCGTGGGCATGATTCCGCGTGGAGAGGTCGGCCTGATCTTCGCCCAGATGGGGCTTTCCACGGGTGTTTTCAATGAGGGCCTGTTCACCGGGGCCACCCTGATGGTGCTGGTCACGACGTTCATCGCTCCGCCGCTCTTGAAGTGCCTGCTCTCCGATCGTCCCCCGAGGCGTACCACGGAGCCCCTGGAGGGCATTGAAGACCTGGTGACCGAAGCGTGAGCTGTCCGCTGTTGTTGATAGCCATGCGGGCCCGGGCGAACACGCGAGTGTGTGTACCGGTGGGCCGGTAAGATCCTTTCCACCTTGCTCAAGTTCGACTTTCCAGACTAGACTAAATGATCGGATGATTTGACATGCCGCTTCTTCTTGACGAACATCGATGCGAGGTCGAGGCGCGGGTTGCCGCTGCCTCGAGCCTGGTCTTTTACCTGGATTTCGATGGAACGCTCGCCCCTATCGTCGTCGAGCCCGAGCTGGCTCGCATGGCGCCGGAGACGCGAACGGTCCTCGAGGAGCTCTCCAAACAAGAGGGAATCCTGGTCTGCGTGGCGAGCGGCCGCTCGCTTGCGGATATCAAGAGTCGCGTGGGGCTTTCCAGGTTGGTCTATAGCGGGAATCACGGGCTGGAGATCGAGCGTGAATCGCTTCGGTTCGTGCATCCCGAAGCTGGCCGCGGCCGCGCGGCGATCGAGGACCTGAACCGCCGTGTGGCCGGGCTTCCCTTGCTCATTCCTGGAGTCCGGCTCGAGCCTAAAGGCCTGAGCACGACGATCGACTTCCGCCGCGCCGGCCCGACAGCGCGCGACCAGATCGAGACGATCGTTCGCTCGCTTGTCCCGGCCGATCACCTCGACCTGATGGTGACCGAGGGCAAGATGAACTACGAGGTCCGGCCACGGCTCGACTGGAACAAGGGCTCCGCGGTGCGGTGGATCCATGAGCGGATCAAGGACCGCGCTGCGCTGGCGTTCATGATAGGCGACCACCGGACCGACGAGGACGCCTTCCCGAGCCTGGCCGACGCGATCACGATCCATGTGGGCCCAGGCGACTCGACAGCCGCCGGCTACTACCTGCCTGACCAGAGCGATCTGGGCGCCTTGCTGGGCTGGCTGCTCGAACTCTGGAAGAACCGGCTTGGCTCCGCCGATCCCGCTTCACAGCCCCACATCAGCCGGCCGGCTCTGGCACTGAAGGAGTCATCACCGATTCTCAATGTGCGGCTTCGGCGGGCGGCGGTCGACAGAAGAAGGCAAGCCTCGCGATGAGCGGTCTGAAGCCCCGCGCTCGCGGGGCGGCCCGCACCGGCCAGCCTCACGGCCCTTCACCGGGCCGGCAATCACAACAGCGGTGAGAGCAGGCGGACGACATTCTCGGCCAGCTCGCGAGTCCACCCGGGTTTGGGCAGCTCGCGAAGGCAGCCACCCTGAAGCCGCGTCGCCCAGGCGGAGACAACCTCCACCTGCTCGCGGGTGTAGAGGAAAAGGGCCACTTCGTAGTTCAGAAAGAGGCTGCGATTATCCATGTTCGCCGACCCGATTACCGCGAGCTGGTTGTCGAAGATGACGGCCTTGCCATGAAGCATGACCGGCTGGTGGAGCAGCACCTGGCCTCCCGCCTCGTGCAGATCGCGGAGGTAGCTTTCGCGTGCCAGGTCGGCCGCGAGAATGTTGGACCTGGCCGGGACGATCAGCCGGACGTCCACACCGTGTCGCGCTGCGAGGCTCAGGGCCCGCGCCAGCATCTCGTCGGGCACGAAATAGGGAGTCACGATCCAGATGCGCTCCCTGGCCGCGAAGATCAATGAGACGAGCGTCTCATACAGCGGGTCATCGGGCACGTCCGGGCCGCTGGCCACGACCTGGACCATGCTGGCACCAGTGCGCAATGTGTCCTTCGAATGTTCCGGAGCCTCGTCCGGCGTGCCGTCCCGCGGTTGGGGTGGGGCCGTCAGTTTCTCTCCGGTGGCAAATGCCCAGTCCGAAAAGAAGAGTGATTCGAGATCGGCCACGGCCGGTCCCTGGACCACGGCCGACAAGTCGACCCAGTAGTTGGGGTCGGGCGTAGGACCCATGTAGGGCCGGGCGAGGTTCATGCCTCCCGAAAGTGCGATCCGGCTATCGACGACCACGATCTTGCGATGATTCCGCAGGTTCGCCCGGCCCCGGAAGGGAACGTGCAAGACGGGCATGAAGTAAGCGACGCGGGCGCCCTCCTCGAGCAAGGGCGCCAGGTAGCGCCTGCCAATTCGCCACGAGCCCACGGAGTCGAGCAGCAGGCGGACGGACACTCCCCTCGAAGCCTGCCGCGCCAGCAGGGCGATCAGCGCGTCGCCGACGTCGCCGCGGCCGAGTATGTACGTTGTGATGTGGACCGTCGAGGCGGCCTCCTCGATGATCCGGTAGAGGTGCCCGAAAGCCTCCTCGCCGCGGGTTAACAGCTCCACGCGATTGCCTCCGCTGGCCGGGGGAACGCCGTACGACAGTAGGAATCGCTCGGTATCGCAATCGAACTGGCTGGGGGGTCGGAGCTGCGTTCGGTCGTAGACTTGGGCCTTCCTCCGGGCCATCCGGATCATCTTGCGGCCGCCCAGCATCAAGTAGAGCGGCACACCCACGTAAGGCAGGAAGAGAACCAGTAGCAGCCAGGCCATCGTACTGGCGGGGGAACGCTTCTGCTGGATCAGATACGCGAGAAAGACCAGGGCGAGCAGGAACCCGAGCAGGAACCCGAGATGGGTCGTGATCTCCGGAAGCAGCCAGTAATCGGTCGTACTGAAGAAGTCGGACACGGCCTGGGAGGCTCCGGAGACTGCGAAATTCGCGCACTGACGGTGTCCAGCTAGACCTCGGCGGATCGATCGCGGGTCCTGAGACCACCAGAGTCATTCTCGTGAACCTTGGCACGAGCGAATCGCCAGCCGCCTGGCCGAGAGACGTCCGGTTCACGGAGCACGCCAGTATCGGGATGATCGCCGGTAAATGCAACCTGATCCGTCACCCGTGTTCGATTCTGGCCACGCGGACTTCCGTCGCCAGGCAAGAATGGCGCGGATGACCTTTCCGTGCACGTCGGTCAATCGTCGGTCGATTCCGTTGTGGCGGAACGTGAGGCGGTGATGGTCGATACCGAGCAGGTGCAGGATCGTGGCCGCGCTCGGCGGTCTTCTCCACCGGACGCATCCTTGATGTCACGGTGCTTTATTCACACGCGATGATACGTCGAATAGAAGCTCGAGAAATTATTGATCCAGCCACTCCACGTGTCCGCGGCTCCGTCGAACTGGAAGTCGATGGTCCCCGGCAGCGACACCCCGCGCCAGGTCGCGGTGAATCCAACCGGGTTCTTGATCCACCACCCCGTCTGG
>JBAUOX010001200.1:0-11927 GCA_049579985.1 Isosphaeraceae bacterium
CGTCAAGGACGCCGCGCGCACCCTCAACGGCAAGAGCGGGATCCTCGGCTCACACCTGAACTTCGGCGACCCCCGACGGGGCTGGGACTTCCGCTCGCCGGGCCGCGGCCAGGTCGATTTCGACGCCGTCGCCCGCGTCCTCAACGAGATCGGCTACGCGGGCCCGCTCTCCGTCGAGTGGGAAGACCCGGGCATGGACCGCGAACCTACGGCCATCCAGCTCGCTCGAGGCGACTGATTCCGGCATGACAGATGACAAATGACAGATGGCAGATGCCGGATGGCAGCCGGGCGAAGAATGTCCGGTCCTCTGCCATCTGCCATTTCCTCTTTGCCAATCTGGTTCAATAACTAGAAGCTCGTTGCACATGGCCTGTCCAGGCATTGGACGGAAGAAACAACATGCCGACCAAAGATGAAGAAGCAATGGCACTGGCCCAAAAGCACTATGAGCTCGAGGCGGGGCTCACGCAGAACTTCCGCATCACGGGAACTGCCGAACTCGAGCTCAGGCCCGTCGAGCCCATCAAGCTGCTCGAAGTGAATGAAAACACAGTGCCGTCGGGGATCATGCCGATCCAGTTCGGGCCGTCCCCGGCCTCGGGCCTCTACTATCCATCGATCATCTTGGAGGTCACACCGGACGAATTCCAGAGGATCCAAAACCAGGAGTCGAAGCTTCCTAATGGATGGAAGGTCGACGACCTGATTCCCAAGCCGTCCGCGGAGGAGGGCCGATGAGCCAGCCCGTTGACTGGGCCCTCGCTTATGCTCAACAAACCAAAGCAGATTTCAGGGCTTGGGAACTCTACTGTGTAATGTGCCGGCTGGACGAACCTTTATCAAACTCCTCCGCAGGCCGATTGACCGAATCATCGACGAATTGGAGCACTGAGATGACTGGCCCTATATTGCGCCGCTACGGATTCTCCAACTTCGAAAAGATCTTCGGCAAGCGCCCCCTCGAGCATGGCGTGGATGAACCGGAGGAACACGCGTTCGCCGTCAAGGGCGACGAAAAGCCCTCGGAGTCTACGCCGGCCTCAGGGGCGATCCCGAAAGCACCCGTCCAGAAGCAGCCGCCGAAAGGCAAGTGAGTTGCACTCGCGCGCAGTGATGCGTCGCGCCAGCGCGGCACATCACCGGATCCCCGGAGCCGGAGGGGCGGCTGAGGGAGCGGGTTGCTGCTCCTTGCGGAAGTGAGGCGCGGGGATCGCCCTCTTTTCCTCGGGTGAAAGGCAGTCGTTCAAGACCTCCGAGAGCCTCGTCCCCGCCTGCGAGAGCCGCTTCACGGCCAGAGGCAAATTCGCGTCGTCGTACTCGCGGCCGATTCGCATGCCGGAGCGAAGCAAGTCTTTCGATCCGGGAATGCGATAGGCCTGGCGGGCCGCTTCCAGGCTCTCGTCGACCCGGTCCTCGATATGGCCCCTGGTCAAGTCGCGCGCTTCGGGTTTGCGAGCGAAGTCGATCAGGTCATCCACCAGCTCGCGCTCGTTTCTCATCTTGACTCCCGAAGTGGATAAGCCGGCCCGGGCTCCTTGGACTCTCGTGCGCCTTGATCGTGCGCCGGCATGGCTCGCCGCGGTCGATCGTCTCGCATTCGCATTCGCAGCCGCATAGGCGCGGGACCTGAAATTTTGCTAGTGTGGCCCGCGAGACAATGAAAGCGTTGAAACCCTTCCAAGGACTGAAGACGATGGCCCGGGTCGATCCGTATTCCCCCTGTCCGTGCGGCAGCGACAAGAAGTTCAAGTGGTGCTGTCAGAAAGTCGAGGCGTATGCCGAACGGGCCCACCGACTGGAGGACAACGGTCAGCACAACGCGGCCCTCGCGGCCTACGACGAAGGACTGGCCAAGGTTCCCCGGAACCCGTGGCTGTTATTGCGAAAAGCGGTTCTCCTGATCGAGCTGCGAAAGCTGGACGAGGCCAAGAGGTGTGTCGCGACTGTGCTTCAGTACCAGCCCGACCAACTGGGCGCCTCCGTCTTGCTGTGCCAGCTCGTCCTGGCGACCGAGGGCCCGGCTGCGGCCGCGGCCGAACTCCAGCGAGCGCTCTTGCACGCCAGGCCCGAAGCGCGAAAGCAGCTCTTCTCGATCACCGCGACCGTGGCGAGCGAGCTGGCCAAGGCCAACTATTTCCCGGCCGCTCTGAAGCATCTCGAGCTGGCGATCGGGCTCGACAGCTCGGTCGAGTCGGTCCGCCGATCCGCCCTTGCTTCTTTGAAGTCCAATGCAGCAGTCTCTCCCTGGCTCAAAGAATCTTACGCTCTGGAGGATGTGCCCGGGGGGCTCGAAGGACCGTTGCGTGAGCAGCTCGAACAGGCGATGGGCTGGGCGCGCGACGGACTCTGGGACTCGGCCGCCGCGGCGTTCGAGCTGCTCTCCGCGGATCGCGCCGCCGGCCACGCGGCCGATCACAACCTGGGGCTTTGCCGGCTCTGGCTGGGCGACGATGGCGCAGCCGTTGCGGCCCTCCGGCGCTGGATCGCTCGCGAGGGCCCGACCACGAGGGCCGTCGATCTGGAAATCGTCTGCCAGTTGATCGACGAATCGACCGCTAAGGAGCCGATCGAAGCGATGCAGCTTACCTGGCCGCTACGGGATCGCAGCGCCTTGAGCCGGATCCTGGAGCGTGAGGCGACGATCGTCGAAGCCGAAAAGCGGCGCGTCGATCCGGAAGACGATAAGTCGCCCGAGGTTGCTTGCTTCCACTGGCTCGACCGCCCCCGGATCGAGGCTCGTACCGGTCTGGCACGGCAGGAGATCCCGCTCATCCGGGCGGACGTGCTGGTCGGCCCGGACACCGTGGTGCTGGAAGCCCACGACGACGGCCGGCTCAACGGCCTGATCGATCAGTTCGCGGCCCTTGCCGGCAGGTCCGTGGCCCCCGACCCCCCGCGGACGAAGGTTATCGACCAGGTCGATCGCACGGAACACGCGATGAGCTGGCACTGGTATCTTCCCCCCGATCTGACGGATCGGGAGAAGAGGCGGCTCGCGCGCGAACAGCTCGCACACCTGATGACCACCGTCTGGCCCGAGACCCCGCTCAAGCAGCTCGGAGGTCGCTCGCCGGTTCAGGCAGCTCGCGATGGCGACAGCGAGGTGCCTCTCCGCGCGGCAGTACTGATACTCGAATTCACCGGCGCTCGACTGGGTGACGAGGTCGACTGGACACGGCTGCGGTCCCGTCTGTCGATCTCCCCCGAGCCGCCGATCGATTCCGAGACGGCGGACATTGATCGCATTCCCCTTGGCCGGCTCGCGCTCATTCCCCTGCCCCGGCTGGACGATGATCGCCTGGTGAGGGTCTATCTACGGGCCCACGAATGGGGGCTGGTCAATCTTCTCCTCGGAGCGGCCCACGAGATCGTCGGCAGGCCCCATCTGAGCACGTCGAGCAAGCTTGACGAACGCACTCTGTATGCGGACTTCGCCATGGAATCGACCGAGCAGCGCGATCGTGCCGGAGCCCTGGAGTGGCTCCGTCGCGGGCGTGCCGCGCAGGATCTCGCGCGCCGCCCGGACGACACGGCGTTCTGGGACATGATGGAAATTCAGACCAGGGCGTCGTTCGACCCGCTCGATGATTGGGTGCCCGATCTGGCCATGATTCTCGAACGCTACCGAGAGCACGAGCTGGCCTCGATGGTGGTCACGACGCGGCTGATCGAGATGGGGCTGCTTCACCTGGTCTCGCCGCCCGATCGTCCCGGCGAGGTCATGCTCGACTTCCGGGTTCTCCAGCAGCTCTTGAGCCTCTACGGGCCCAAGGTCACCACGTCGTCCGGCTACATGGGCGTTTCCGCGACGCGGGGCGAGATCTGGACTCCCCAGTCGGCGGCGCAGGGCTCTGCGATCTGGAGCCCGGGGTCGGGTCGGGAAGCCGCCAAAAGTGGTGAGAAGCGGCTCATTTTGCCCGGATAGGCGCCGGTGGAAGGAAAGCATCTCGAGGTTCACACGATCGAGGATGAGGCTTCAATGACTGCCACATCAACATCAACACACGACGAAACGCTCGCCCTGGTTCACGAGGGCTGGAACCATCTGATGTCCCAACGCCCGCTCGCGGCCTGGGGAACCTGGCAGCGAGCGCTTCGCCTCGATCCCGATGCGACCGCGGCCCGGCAGGCAATTGAGACGCTCGAAGCGGCGCCCGACATTCCCCTGGCGGCACGCAAGGTCTATCGCTTTCGCAAGCCGGCGACCGAAGCGCAGCGGGCGCGGTGGGACCGCGTTTTGCGCAACGGCGAGGCCGCCGAGCTCGCTGATGCCGCGGAGGCCTTCGGCCGCCTGGCCGCCGAGATCCCCGACGACGCTGAGGCATGGTTCAACCGTGCGCTTTGCCTGGCGTGGGCCGGGCTGGACCGCCAGGCAATCGAGTGTCTCGACCAGGTCGTCGGCCTGGATGCCGACAGCGACCCGAAGAAGGCCGTGGAAGCCTGGACGCTCGCCGAAATCCTCCGCCAGGCAGGAGGCGTGGAGAGCCTGTCCGACGACCTGCGCTATGCGTGCACCTTCGCCTGGAGCTCCGAGCAGACCGCTTCGTTGCGAACGTCGTTTCCCGAAATCCGGCGGATTCCCACACCGCGTGATCCCACGCGTCCCGAGGCATGGCCCGGGGACCTCGAGGTGCTGGAGTGGCTCGATCGTCCCTTTCCGGCGGCCGAGGCAGTCCACGGCGAGAGCGACCTCCCGCGCGTGCTGGCCACGGTTTACGTCACGCCGGGTGCTATCCGGCTCTCCAGTCCTCGGGTCGAGACGCTCGAGTTCGCCGAGGAGAAGCTGCGGCGGACGCTGGGTGCCGCGGCCCAGCCGCTGGAGCGAGTCGCCGCCCCGCTGCCACTCCCCTTCCTGGACGCCGATGTCTGGACCACCCGGCTACCTGAGGAAATCGATCGCGACCTTGCCCACAGGCTGGCGCGGGAAGCGCTCGAATCCTATTACGAGAACCAGTGGATTCACCGGCCCCGCCAGGGCCTGGACGGCCTCTCCCCGCTGGCCGCGTCCCAGGATGCGCGCAGGGGCGACGCCGTCGCCCGGGCGAAGCTCGACGCCGTGGTCCAGGTGCGCGAGCAGCTCGGCAGCCGCTCCAGCGCAATCGCGATGTACCAGGGCTATCCCTTCGACCGACTCCGACGCAGGCTGGGCCTCGACCCGGTTCACCCCGACGCCGTCGATATCCAGGATCTCTCCTGCGCCGGTCCCGCCGAGCTTCAACACCAGAACGCCCAGGACCTCGACGACGTCCGCCTCGTGGAGGCGTTCAAGTCCGCGGCCGGACTGCGCAAAGATGACCTCACCATCCGGTTCGCCGCGGAACTGGTTCGCCGCAAGCCGGATCAGCTCGGCCAGCTTGACCTGTCCGCGGTCTACGCCCCGCTGATCCGTCAGTCGATGCAGCGCGAAAAGCCGCAGGAAGCACTCGACTGGCTGGAGCAGGCCCGAACGCTGGGTCCCGCGTCGAGCCGGGCAACCTTCGACACCTGGCGAGCCGAGATCCTCTCGCGGACGGGCCGGCCCGACCTTGCATCCCGCATCTACGCCGAGCTCGTCTCCGCTTCAGCTTCCAGCCCGCAAGTCGCGCTCGATGCCGCCGAGACACTCCTGGACAACGGCCATTTCGATCAGGCCAGAGACTTTCTCGGTCGCGCCCTCAAACTCGCCAGAAGCGCCCGGGTTCCCTGGGTCGAGGACATGGCGAACCATCATTTGAAGAGCCTCTCCCGCAAGCACGAATGAGCCTCGATGACGCCACGGACTCTGCGTTCATCCCAACCGGATTCCTCCTCGGATGGCGTACAGGGAACCCGTAGGCGCTGGCTCAGTCCGGCGAATCCTCGACTTCGCTTCCTTGCTCGGCTCGGGCAGCACCGGGGCAACGACCCGGAACTTGAGCGACTGCAAAGTCAAGAGGCGTTTCGGTATCTTGCACGGTAACGAATCGCCATGGCCCTTCGCAACTCATGCCGGACTTGACCTCATGGCCGTTTCATACTTGGAGCGGGATTGGCGGGACCTCATGAGTGGCTGTGGTGGAAGCAAAGCGACACCACAGGAGAGCTCTAATACGTCCGAGACCCGCGACCCAGGGGCAAGGTGCCAAGTTGCCACAGCCACCCGTCGCGAGTTCCGTTATAGTGAAATCAGACAGTGCGTCGTCCTGAGAGCAGTTTCCCAGTAGGAGGGCTCGAAATGGCCGAGAGGGCTAGACTTCGTCCCAGCCAGGGGTCGCGGGCAGCGACCTTGAGCCGGGAGCAGGCAGTCTATGAGGCAAACCTGTCCCGGTGGCTTTCGGATCATGAGGGGGAATACGTCCTGATCAAGGGCGATAAGGTCGACGGCTTTTACGAGTCCCGGGACGAAGCCCTTACCGCAGGTTACTCGCGATTCGGGATCGGACCACTTTTCGTGAAGCAGGTCTCGCCGTCCGAGCCGGTCGACCACATCCCAAGCGCGCTCATCTGATGGCACTGATCCGCGTCCCGATCGGAGCCGATGGATCCGTCATCGACCTCGGAATCTGGTTGGCTCGCGCACTGGCCCATGCGTTGGTCGCTCAAGGGCGGGCGGTCCCGTCTCCCCAGACCATACGCGCGCTCATTGACACCGGAGCGGACCGGACTGCGATCCACCCCAATGCCTTGGCCTCGATCGCCTCGCCTCCTTCGGGGACGACCCTGGTCCGCCGACCCGGTTCCACCACCGCCGCTCGGCGGGTTAACCTCCACGATGTGCGTCTCGCGTTCGGCGGGGCGGTGGTTTCGCCGAGAAGAGGATCCTGGGTCGAGGTTGAATCCGCTGCCGTCGTTCCCGCCGACCCCAGTGTCTTGGCTCTGATAGGTCGGGACATGCTTGCGCACTGCCAGTTCGTCTACGACGGGCTGAAAGGCGAATTGCTCTTGATCTGTTGAAGGGGGAGGCAGGGAAAAGATGTACCGTTGAAAGTCAAGGGCCGTCGGCCGTGATGACGGCAAGCGGCGATGTTGGCCTCGGCGCGTAGGGGCGGTGGGGCAACCGGCTACGCGGATGCACGATCCCTCGAGGCTCCTTCCCTTCTCAAACGGTCGATATCGGTGACGTCCCTTTTTCCCTTCCTTAGGTCCCTTGGGAAAAAAACAAAAAACAACGCCTGACCCCAAGGTCCCTAAAAACAACGCCTGACCCCAAGGTCCCTTCCGTTGGGGCAACGGTCGGGAGACCGTTACCCCAACAGTTGCTCGCTGCCCTCCGCGGTGAGCCAGCCGCATCCGGGAGGTCAGTTTCCGGGCACAAAACGAATGTTGTTCGTGTTGGCGGGACCACCCGCCTCGCTTACCAGAAGCGCCATGTTGCCTATGAACACCGGGCTGACTCCGTTGCGCTGCGCAAAAAGCCAATTGCCGTGGCTGTCCCGGCCGACAACGATGCAGGCATGCAGCAGGACCCCATGGACGAAGACCAGGCCGATGTCACCGATTTGTGGCTGCGGGCTACCCTGTTTCGGGCCCGCTAGTTGGCATTTCGCGAGGTTCAGCATCCACAGCGGGCCCGGGCCGAAGGCGAACTGGTAACACATTTGACTGGCGGGGGTCGAGCTCTTTTCGGGGTTCGTCCCATTGACGATCCAGAGAACACCTGGATTCTCGTTGGGATTTGTGGGCTTTGCGTCCTCCTGGATCTCAGCCTGCGTCGGTTGAAGAAGACGGTCGCTGCTGAAATTCGCGTAGCGCGAGGGCCATTGCAGCGTTGGGGGGAGGACGATAATGGTTTTGCTGCTGCCCGTTACTTTACCGGCGGTTGCATTGAGCTTGATGCTCCAAGCTTGGGACGCGAGCTTGACCGTGAAGGTTACCGTACCATTGACGTTGACCACATTGACCGTGGTCGGCGACACCTGCTCTGGATTGATCAAGCCAGGGCCTGCACAACTGAGCGTTACCGGTCCGGTACAGCCGTTACCGTACTTGTCCTTGACTGTGATCGTAATCTGGAAGCCAATGCCCTCGGTCACCGTGCTGGGCGCGCTGACCGTGACCGAGGCCGCCGGCGCCGGGTTGACCGTCAAACTGTAAACTCCATTCACCGACGCCCCGTTACTATCGCGCAGGGACACCTTGATATTGTTGAATTGGCCGCTCTGCGTGGGCATGATGCCGCTGACGGTGATCGTTTTTCCGGCAAGCCCGTAAACCAATCCCTTTGGCAGGCCAGTGATTGTCGGGGGCATGTAACTGCCGCTGCCCCCGCTGACCGCGATCTTGCCGGTGTATTTCTGGTTCACGGTGCCCTGCGTCGAGTTCAGGTTCCCCAGGGTCAGCGGCGCCGCGGTGATCGTCGGCAAAGCCACCAAGCCCTGGTCCATCCCGTCTTCATCCGGACTGATCCAGTCGACGCTGCTGACCGGCGCGGTGTTCTTCCCGAGGGCCTGGAGGTAGGACTGGTAGAAGGGTTGCATGATCGCTTCTTCACCGGTCGTGTCGGTCGTGTCCGAATTGTCGACGCTATTGACCTGGAAGCCGTTGGGCCCATACTCAGTCCGCCAGATCGCGGCCTGAAGGGCAGCCTCCTGATCGAGCGTGGTGACCGTGGGCCCGATGTTCGTGAGGAGCCAGCTAATGGCGCCCGCATTCGGCACGGGGGTGCCGTAGATCGTGCCGTCGGTGGTCTCGTTCGCGCTGTCAAACTCCTCGGGGGGGGAGATGCCGAGAGTGAGGTTGAGGCAGTAGGTGGCACTCAGTTGGTTGCCGTTGAAAGTCCCCAAGAAATTGCCGCCACTCGTGTTGAAGTCGCTAGTGGTATTCAGGGTATTGCCGAATTCGGTCACGTTGACCGTGGCCCCAAATGACGGCGGGCTGGTGGTGTCCGGGAGAACGAGCACGCCCGTCGTCAGCAGCGTCCGCTGCTCCAAGGACTCCAAGCAGGGCCTCCGAGCCGTCGTGCGGCGATTTCGGGGACCGGAATTGTTGCGCGACGACGCAACGTGCAAGAAATCGGACATGTTTGAGGTTTCCGTGGTCGATCCTGGGACATCAAAATCGCTGTCACAAGGGGGGAAAGGGAAACGCATCTACATTACTTCTTGTCCTTGGGAACATTCTCCGGCGGCGGCTCCATGGCGACGCTGTCCTTGGCGCCGGGGATGGTGGGCATCTTGCCCGGCTCGGGGAAGGCCTTCTCGGGGATCTCCTTCAGGTCTTTCTTGCGGTCCTTGTCGGCCAAAATAGAGTAACGCTTGTCTCCCTTCGAGCCGATCTCGTAACGGCCCCAGTAGACCTGGGACACGGGGTTGTAGTAGTAGATGTAGGTCGGCTGCGAAGGGTAGTAGATGCAGTAGTGGTAGTCGTACGACGTTTGGGTGACCACGGGCTGATAGTAGTACGTAACGTAGTAATAGTTGTACGTCGTACTGTAGGCCCAGGTGGTGTCGTAATACTGGCGGTAGCCGTAATGGGCGCTGGCGAACGGAGCCGCTGCGGCCCCGAGCGTGACGGCGAGCAGGAAGACACGAATGGCTTTCATCGGTTTCACCTCGGTGGCTGAGATCAACCAATCGGAACACGGATTAGCGATCCCTCGAGGCAAGCGCCTCGCGGGACTTGGAACGTGACATCACATCAGGGATTCTGCTTGGGCAAGTCGGCCGGGTCAGTGGTCTTGTTGTAGCGGACGCTCACCGACCCGCGGAACTGGCCGATGTTGCGCGTTTCCTCGACGTATTTCGCGTCGATCGGGTTGCCCCGCGCGGTCGCGTCGGCGGATCGCGTGTTCCGCTTGGGGTCGGGCTCGTCGGCCGGCGGTTGGGAGTCCTTGGGCCAGGCCGCCTTGAAGCTGGCGGTGATCGTGCCGAAGGTCGACGAGCTGGGAAGCAGCTTGGCGACGGCACTCTTGGCGTACTCGGCGACCTGGAAGCTGTCGGAGACGTCGTTGGTCCGGTGCCAGCCGGGGATGATCCCCGACTTGCCGGCGTGCACGAAGACGACCTCGTAGTTCTTGTTGTCGCTGAACGCGTACATGCTCAGGCCGTCGATCGTCAGGGTGACCGCGGCGTCGAACTTGGAATCGTTGTTGACTTTGACGGCATACACTTCGCCGCGCCGGATCGTCAGGAAGGCCAGCCCATCCTGGTCGAGGGTGGCGGCGCGAGGCGCGTAGTTCTTCAAGTCGGGCTTCGCCTGCCCGGGGTCGGGTCCGACCAGGATTTCGATCGAATACGGCAGCGTCGTCCCATCCTGGACCGGCGTGATCCGGGTGCCGGCGAGGCGCGGCGACTGGATCTTGTCGAGGGCCTGGTCGAGCCGCTTCTCGGCCTGTTCCTGGGAAGCGGCCGGCGGCGTGACCGTTGTGAGCCCGATCAGGGCGGCGATCGTCGTCAGGCTGAAGAGCCCGCGCGAGTCGAGCACGACCACGGTCTCGCCGCGCCGATCTTCGATCTTGGCCTTGATCTGGAGGGCCGTCGTCTTGGAATCCTTGTCGGTCACGTCGCGAAACTCACCCGATACGAGCAGCTCGGCGGTGCGCGACACGTTCACGCCCCGTTTCGTGAGCTGGTCGAGCAAAGCCTTGGCGATGGCGGTGCCGCCGGTCGCTGCCTGGCGGGCGGCATTTCCCTTGGCGACGAAGTCGCCCACCTGGATCACGTTGCCCCGGTCCTTGACCACCCCCTCGACCTGCTTGGCCAGCTCGGCCATTTCCTTGTCGAGGTCGCTGGCGGCGCGAGCAGGCAGGGCGAGGATAGCGGCGATGAGTAGGCCAAGCCCCAGCGCGGGCCGCGGATGGCTCACAGAGCCGCTGAGAGTCAATTCGTGCTTCATCGAATGCGCCCCGTGTTCAAGACGACGATGACCCCGATCGGAAGGGATAACGTTGGTCACTGGCGTTTCTTCCCAAATTCGGAAAAAAGTTCGGCTTGCTCCGCTCGGCCGGCTCCGTTGGGGTCGCTCCGGAACCGGCCTTCGACATCGGCTACGTGAGCCGTCCTGGCGTTCAGGGCTGTACGTTCAACCGCCGGAGGGATTCCGCCGCACGCTGGTTGCCGCCCGCGGCTGCCTTGCGATACCAGGCCACCGCCCCGTTGACGTCCTGTGCGACACCTCTTCCGTTTTCGAACAATAAACCGAGGTTGCACTGGGCAACGTCATTGCCCCGCTGGGCAGCCTTGTAATACCAGGCCGCCGCCTGGCTCAGGTCCTGTGCCACGCCCCGACCGTTCTCGTACATGAAACCGATATCGTTCTGGGCATAGGCGTTTCCTTTGTCTGCGGCCTTGCGAAACCAGGCCATCGCCTCTGTGTCGTTCTGGGGCACGCCCCGACCGTTCTGGTACATGAAGCCGAGGAAACGCTCGGCGAAGGGGTTGCCCTGGTCCGCGGCTTTGCGATACCACGCAGCCGCCTGAGCGTCGTCCTTCGGAACGCCACGCCCAGACTCGTACATGAAGCCGAGGTTTTTCTCGGCGAAGGGGTTGCCCTTGTCGGCGGCTTTGCGATACCAAGCAACCGCCTGAGCGTCGTCCTTCGGAACGCCTCGTCCAGACTCGTACATCAAGCCGAGAGAGGTCTGATCCAATGCGTTGCCTTGATCCGCGGCTTTGCAATACCACGCAACCGCCTGAGCCTCGTCCTTCGGAATGCCTCGTCCATGCGCGTACATCGCTCCGAGGTTTCTCTGGCCCCAGTCGTCGCCTTGATCCGCGGCTTTGCGATACCACGCAACCGCCTGAGCCTCGTCCTTCGGAACGCCTCGTCCAGAGCTGTACAGCACGCCGAGATCGTTCTGGGCCCTGGCGTGCCCCTTTTCGGCGGCCTTGCGAAACCAGGTCGCGGCCTCCATGTCGTTCTTCATAGTGAATCGGCCGTCCGTAAGGCAATCACCCATGTAGTACTGCGCTTCAACATCGCCCCGGTTGGCGAGCTGGCGTACCCTGCCGACGATTTGGGCATCGAGC
>JBAUOX010001201.1:0-2870 GCA_049579985.1 Isosphaeraceae bacterium
GATGACGACCGAGCACCTCGACCTGTTTTGGGAGTTGGTCGATGAGGGCCTCAACGCCGTCCTATTCGTGGCGATCGGGATGGAGTTGCTGGTCTTGACGTTCACCGCCTCGTACCTTGCTGCGGGGGTGCTGGCGGTGGTGATCGTCCTCGTGGCCCGCCTGGTCTCGGTCGGGCTGCCGGTCTGGTTGCTGCGTCGGTCGGAGCGATTCGACCCATCCATGGTCCCGATCCTGGTCTGGGGCGGCTTGCGTGGCGGCATCTCGGTCGCCCTGGCGCTTTCGTTACCGCCCGAGGCGGCGGGGGATGGCGTTCCCAGGCGGGAGGTGATCCTGGCCACGACCTACGTGGTTGTGGTCTTCTCGATCCTGGTCCAAGGGTTAACCGTTGGTACGATGACCCGCCGTTGGGTGGGACGCTCGCCAAGGCCCATCGAAGCCTTGAAGGACGAGGAGGGAAAACATCATTGATCGGAACGGAGGAGTTCGTTCACCACCTGGGTGCAACTGGTCACGATGACCAGTCAAAGTCAGGTCACACGTTAATAGAGGGAGGGTGCGGGAGTGGCGGTACAGGGCGGGCAGTGGGCGTGAGTGGGGGCGTTCGAGTTCGCCGTGGATCGGAGCACCGTCGAGGTCGTAAACTTTACGAGTCGAAGAACGGTCCTGAGCCGAGCCCGCACCGTTTCGCTGGACGTCACGATGGGCGAGACCGTGGCGTTGGCCCGCAAGATGCGAGGAAAAGAAGGGATTATCGGCGGGAATCTGTACCTGATCCGTGGCTGTCGAGGGAGTCGGTCCACACGGGCCGGACGGATGATCGAAAAAAGGACGCTCCGGGCGATGGCCGTCGCCTGTGGTCTGGCCGTCGCCAACATCTACTACGCCCAGCCGCTCCTGGCCGACATGGGCCGCCACTTCGGCGTTCCCGATCGCCGCATGGGGCTGATCTCCATGCTCTCGCAGGTCGGCTACGCCACGGGAATGCTCCTGTTCTTGCCCTTGGGCGACCGCTTGGAGCGACGGTCGTTCATCCTGGCGATGCTCGGGGCGGTCACCGTGGCCCTGCTCGGGGTCGCCGCCGCCCCGAGCTTCGCTTGGCTGGCCGCCGCCAGCTTGGCGGTCGGGGTCACCACGATCACGCCGCAACTGCTCGTCCCGTTCGCCGCCCACCTGGCCGAACCCGCCGAACGGGGGCGGGTGGTGGGGACGGTCATGAGCGGCCTCCTCATCGGCATCCTGGCGGCCCGGACTGTCAGCGGCGTGGTGGGCGGCTCCCTCGGATGGCGAACGATGTACGGGATCGCCGCCGCCGTGATGCTCGCTCTCGCCCTGTCCTTGAAGGGCCTGCTCCCGAGGTCGCAGCCCGAGGGCTTGGGGGTATCGTACCTCGGGCTCCTCCGGTCGATCGGAGGGCTGTTGCGGGACGAGCCGGTGCTGCGTCAGTCGTGCCTTCTCGGGGCGATGAGCTTCGGGGCCTTCAGCGCCTTCTGGACGACGCTGGCATTCCACCTGGCCAGGCCGCCCTTCGGCTATGGCAGCGGGGTCGTCGGGCTGTTCGGGCTGGTGGGCATCGTCGGAGCGTTGGCCGCACCCTTGGTGGGTCGGTTCGCCGACCGCCGTAGCCCCCGGTGGACGATCGGTGCGGGCCTGGCCTGTATCCTGCTCTCCTATACCGTCCTCTACGAATCTGGCGGGACGGTCTGTGGCATGGTGGTGGGAGTCATCCTGCTGGACCTTGGAGCCCAGTCCGCCCACGTTTCCAACCAGTCCCGGATCTATGCCATCCGTCCCGAAGCCCGCAGCCGCATGAACACGGCGTACATGGTCGCCTACTTCGTCGGCGGGGCGCTGGGCTCCTACGGTGGGGCGTGGGGCTGGGGCCGGGCGGGCTGGGGCGGGGTCTGCCTCGTGGGCCTGGGCATGACCATAGCGGGCTTGCTCGCCTTCGTCGCCACGGCGGGTGTGCGACTGTCGGGAGACCCGATTTCGATCGGCGGCCCGTGAAAGGGGTCGGCCGGTTGGAGCATCCGTGACGGACAATCTCTGGAATCAAGACCACAGCGTTTGATTTGGAGGCTCAGGAAGCCCGCTGAGGCGATCCTGGGACTCGGGTTGACAGATGAGCCAGTTGACATTTCGATTGAACTGAACGAGCCCTGGGCTGTCTGGCGAAAGCCGAAGGGATCGTCGAGTTCGATCCATCGGCATGGGCAGCGACCGGTCTTGGGAGGATCTGCTGGACATGACGAGCAACAAGCCGGAACCGACCGACCGTCGCCGTCTGATCCTCGGCGTCGGGTGGACGTTGCTCATCTTCCTCCTGTGCCTGTTCCTTCCTGCTGGAAACTGGGCATGGGCAAGGGGCTGGCTGTTCTTCTTCGTGATCGTGGGGACTTCGATCCTGATCACCCTGTACCTGCGGCGGGTCAACCCCGATGTCATCGCCGCTCGGGTCAACCGCCATGAGGGGACGAAGGGCTGGGACCGGATATTACTTGGGATATTCATCCCGATGATGGTCATGACTGTCCCAGTGGCAGCCCTGGACGATGGTCGCTTCCACTGGTTCCACGTACCGTGGTGGGGCTGCGTGCTGGGATATGTCCTTCTGGTCGCCGGATTGGCGGGCATGACCTGGGCGGAGTCGGTGAACAAGTTCTTCGAGCCGACCGTCCGCATCCAGACCGACCGTGGTCACAGGGTCATCGACACCGGTCCTTACGCCATCGTTCGGCATCCGGGATACGCTTTTGGCTACCTGCTCTCCGTTGGCATGCCGCTGGCGCTGGGTTCCTTGTGGGCTTTGATCCCCGTTATTCTCTCGAGTCTGCTCCTGGTCGTGCGAACCGTCCTGGAAGACAAGACCCTT
>JBAUOX010001202.1:0-1878 GCA_049579985.1 Isosphaeraceae bacterium
GCCCCACCAACCCGACCTGATCGTCCCCGGCGTCGGCGTAGACCTGCGGCGGGAGCGTCACTTTAGGGCGAAGAACCAGGGGAACGTCGACAACCGTCGAGTCGGTTCCCTTCTGGTTGTAGACAACCATCAGGAACGCGAGTTCCTTTGCATCGCCAGGTACCATGAACGTCAGGCGCGGTTGATCCAGTCGGTTCGTGGAGACCTTGGGACCCCGTATCTGGATCCAGCGGAAATTCAGGTCGTTCCCAGACTCCGAGGCGTCGAGCGTGATCCTCAGGCCGGGCGAGGCCACGCCGATGACCCGCGCCACGGCTTTCGGGACAGCCCCGGGAGTTTCAGCGGCACGGACCACCTGACCGTCGGAATCATGATTGAGCCGGGTCGGCGCACGGTCGCGAGCAACGGGAAGCCGATCGATTTTGACGGGTTCACCCCCCGTTTTCTTGGTCAGTTCCTGCCACAAGCTGGGGGGAGGGGTGACCGTGGTGTCCTTCTCGGTGGATTTGCTCTGACCGATCGCTCTGCCCGAGGTATCAGTCGCATTGCCATCCTCTCTTTTCGCAATCGGGGCCGCCAGCTCGAGATCCTTTCCAGGCGTGATCCCAGGCTGGGCGCCGGACGTCTCGTTCTCAGGTGGCGAAGATGAATTGGCCGGGAGGCTGTCGGCGATGGCGGGTGAAGCGATTTCGTACTTCGGTTGGGCGAAGCAAGCGATCGCCACTGTCAAGAGGATGGGGAACGGGAGAAAAAGGAGGGCAGGACGCAGCCAGGGCGTCAGGCCATTCTGGAGAATTCCCATTCTGTTTCCCTTCCCTGGAATAATCGTGTCTCCAGACGACACGGCTTCTCTTCCGGCTATGTATCGACACGCAAGGAGCGATCTCTTTAGCGGATCTGCCCCTTTCTTTGAAACGTGACGGCATGATAACAGTAATCAATACTTTCCACGTCGGCTTCCGGGCATGCGAGGAAAGCGAGCAAGTGGACTCAGCCAGATATAATAGGCAGGAGAAATGTTTGCAAAGTCGGAGCAATTGGAATAGGCTACCCTGGTTGCCAGGCTTACCGTTCTTGAAATCGCTCCGGCAGCCCGGTTTTCGCGTGGTGATGCTTCGACCAGGGCGGCTCATCGCGACAGTTTCCATGCAGTCTCGGGTTGCAATCACCGCGCGAGATGAAAATCAAGCTTAGTTTGGCTAAGTTCAGCAAGTCAAATGATTGGGCAGGCTACGGAAGTTTTGCTTCAGAGGAATCCATCGGGTAGAATGCTCTTTTAGTTGGGGATGCGCGATCCGGTTCTTATGTTACATCGAGCTCGCGACGACGATCATCCGGAGTCAACAGAAATGCACGGTACCACGGCCGGACAAGTTTTGTGCCTCGGATTCCGGGGAGCGATCGCGGGTTTGCTGGCTGCGTGGATCTTCGCGCAGGCCCCGGCTGATGCCCGGGGGTCGGTGGACTTTCTCGAGACAGATGCCGCGCCCGGTGGGCCGGTGACCCCCGCGGCGTTAGGGTTCGGGCAAGCTCAGGCCGCGGACAGGCAGGGCGATAAAACATCATCGACATCGTCCTCACCCGCGCCCGTGGCCGGGGCAGAGCATGAGAAAAAGCCAGACACCACAACTGTGGCGAGCTCGAGTCTCGAAGCCTTCGAAAGCATCCTAAAAGATCTTTTAGCCTATGATGCCGCCACGCTCACGAAAGACTCCCAGCGCAATGCGAAACTCGAGGAGTTCGCCAAAAAACGCGGAATGCAGTTTCTCTCCATGAATCACCCGGATGCGACGCTGAGTCAAGCGGATTGGGGCTTGCTTTATAAAATCATCTACCATCTCGATTCCCAGCCAGGTAGGCCAACGGCCAGTGCCGCTC
>JBAUOX010001203.1:0-8383 GCA_049579985.1 Isosphaeraceae bacterium
CCAGACGCTCGCAGAGAACCTCGGCGCTGCGTGGCCGTACCAGCATCGAGGGCATCACGACGAACGTGGCGAACTCTTCGGGGATGCCCTCTTTGAGTTCGAGCTTGGGCAAGACCCGGGGCGGCAAAAGCAGGGTCAGGAGATGGCTGACCAGCCCGACTGCAAGCTCGCTTCCAGGTAGAAGCGCGATCAGGACGATGAGCGCCAGCCGGAACCATCTCACCGGAGGACTATCGCCGGCCGCCCCGAGCAGCAGGATGAGCAGCAATCCTCCAAGCAAGAGCGCGATCGATCCCCAGTAGACAGTTCGGGGATGTGCGAGGACCCAGTCGAGAAACCGCTCACGCCCATCCGGCCGGTATCCAAACGCGATTCTGAGCGCGGCTTCTCCGCGATTGACAAGGTAGTAGCCCACATGACCTTTCGCGGCTCCCTGGCTCGAGCCGCTCCGGGCAAGCTCGATGGCCTGACGCGCCACGGTCAGCTCGTCGGCCTTGGATCCCCTGGCGATTTTCTCGACCACTTTCCGGTACCGGTCGTTGGTGGCGAAATCCTGGTGCGGATAGATCCCGGCTGGGTCTTCGCGGAGGATCTTCTCGACCAAACTGCTTCGCTCGAAGAATGCATTCCAGTCCACGGCTGAGAGCAAGCGAAGGCTGAGTACGCAGTTGCCAACGGTGATCTGGTTGACCGCCTGGCGGTGGTGCTCGCGGCCGAGGATCTCGTCAGATTCCTGTCCCAGCGCAGTCAGCGCGGCTTCGAGCCGGCGCTGCACCGGGGCGGCCGCCGGTCCCTGATCGCGCAGCAATTGCACCAGGCGAACGACGAAGGGACCGCTTGGCTCTTTCAAGGGTGCAAGCCGAGCTTCTGGAAGCTTTCCCGACCCATCAATCCCGGCACTTTCGGCAACGGCCATGGCCTGTTCGAACCAGCGCTCGGCCCGCTGCCGTTCCTCCCAGCGACGGAGCATTTGTTCAGAAAGACGGCGCAAGTTCTCGAGCAAGACCAGGCGGAACATGGTGGGCAACGCCCAGAGTTCGCCGATTGTCAGGGGGACAACCTCCTGGAAAGCCGTGACGAAGCGGGTGATTCTCGGCTCGTCAAGCTCGCTATCCGTGTGCGCGATGAGCGTCACGGCCAGGGCGTAGACGCGGGGAAACCCCGAGAGCGGAGGGACCCCGAGCTTGGGCAACACCACGTCGTAGCCCCGCGGCAGGTCCTGGCGAACCTCACGCAGGACATCGTCCACGATGTGAAAGTTGTCGGCCAGCCAGTCGGCATCGATGCCCTGGACCTCCTGGCGATCGTGCCCGAGGATTTCACGGCGAGCCTTGATTAGAACTCGCTGGTTTTCGACAAACCGCTGCAGCAAGGGGCTGTTCACCCACTGCCGTTGCCCCAGGACGCATGCCGCGGCCAGCCGGCGAGCCTGGCTCTTCAGCCGTTCCATCCCGAGCAGCTCCGCTCGTATCGGACCCTGTCGCCGGGGATCGAGCAGGGGAAGAATCTCTGAATCCGTGACCTTCGCCGTGGGAGAGGGAAGCTCGAGAAAAGAGGAACTCATGCCGTTGCCGTTCTCCTCGAGCTCGCATCCGTGATTCGCATGTTGCCCCCTGAAAAGGAGCTGTCTTCGGGGACCTCACATCTTAAGATATTTCGGGCCGCGGTGAAAACTGGTCATTTGCCGACCGCCGAGTGCATCGATGCGGTTGATTGCTCACGAGCTGCCCGAAATCTGAAGCCGGAGGCGCGTCTGCGCCGTAATTCCGGCCTTCGTGATCCCGGGCGGTTTCCTGTTGACCTGGCTACAAACCGCGTTTTGAGTTAAGGCTATCGGTGGCGTTACCGACTCTCGATCCGCTGGAGGACATCGAGCCAGGTCTCTTCCAGGCCCAGTCGCTGGGCGGTAGCAACCAGATAATCGCGGTCGATTTGCTCCTGCTGCACCTTCAAGATCCCCGCGATGTCGCTGATATGCTTCTCGGAACCTCCCTCGACATAGTACTCCAGCTTTTTCAAGATCACGTCCTCGGGAGAAGCGAACCAAGCGTCAAAACCGGGCAAGAGCGTGACTCGCCGTCCACGCGCGAGAAGGGTTTCCCCGGAGAAGCCTGGTTCCGGAATGAACACGTCGACTTTGATGCCGGACTCGTAATGGATGATGTTGAATTGACGCCGCTGTCGAATTGCCTCGATCACCGCAGCGCGATAGCAGTAGAATTCTTCGGCTGGGAAAAAGCCACAAAACCGGTCCGCGTCCTCCAGGTGGAGGTCGACCACGACGTCAATGTCATTCGTGAATCTGGGTTCCCCGTAGGCCGTGGATGCCACTGACCCCACGACGCGATAGGAAATCTTCATCCCGTCGAGAACTCCAATGAGCCGTTGGAGCAGTTCAGACGGCTCCATGAGACATTCTCCGAGCAACTTCCCGTCGGACTTGATCCTCCGACCAGTCCGGATGCTCATGAACGATCATCGCCTGGATCATCTGACGGGCAAACCGCCAGGATCGGTCGATCATGGCAAAGCGCTCGGCCTCGGTCTTGCTTCGAAGTAACTCGGCCATTCGATCGTCCAGGATCGCGATCCGCCGAAGTCGTGGCTCCATGGGCCCTCCCGCAGTTTGATTGTCGCTCTTTTCTCGATCTTAACATGTTGGGGGTGAGAGGTTGAGCACGTCCGCGGAAAACCAGCCGCTCCTGGGCGCCAGATAGTGAGTGGCCCCTCCGCTCCCCTTGTTCGCCTTCGACCTCGATCTGGAGACGCGCGGCTCCGCGCGGTAGGGGGCTCGGACCTGATCGCTGGCCAAGGGTAATTCTTTAGCCGTGGACGGAACAGAGTCGATGACCCGAGACAATCGAGACAGGCCATCGAGGTTAGCGCGGGTCCTCGTCCCAGCGTTTCCAGAGGTGGAAGCAAGCCAGGTACACCCGTGCGTCGTCAGTTCTCCTGACTCGCCCCCACCCCAGGCCTCAAAAGCCTGGCGCGCCAACTTGACGAAGGCGAGAGCCTCTTGCTTGCGGAACGTGCGGGACAGGTCGTAATCTGCCTCGTGGCGGGCCTGCTGGAGTCTGACGAAGGCGTTCGCCACACTCTTCAAGTCGGGCGGGGTTGTGTAGCCTCCCCCCGAGGGCTGCACCGCCTTCGGGAGCTTGTCGTTCGCGATCATCGAGGAGGCCTTCTTCATCTCCCCGTGGTTGTGCGTGCGGTTGATCCGCGCGGCCATCCCGGGCTCCGCAGCGTAGAGGGCCGATGCCTCCCACGCGAGCAGATGGAACAACGCGTAGTAAGCTGACGAGACGGCACGACGAAGATTCGCCTGCTTGGGACGTCGGGGGTCGAGCTGGGCGAGTTGCTCTGCCTGGTCCAGGAGGTCGGCGTGGAGACTCATGACGCCTCCACGGCCTCGGCCGGTTCCGTGATCGGGCGGAACGAAAGGTAGGGCCATCGATCGGGGGCCACCCGCCGGGCGATGGGGTCAAGAATTGTTGGCAGCCACTGTGCGGCCCTCAAGAAGGTCTCGTCGTCCTTGGAAACGTCTTCGGTGAGAAACACCCAGATCCAGAGGGCGGGGTCGCCCGTGTGGTCCAGTCCCGTGTTGAACCGGAGCTCCGCGATTTCCTTCGGCCAGTGGGGTTGCAGCTTCTGCTCGATCTGCTTTCCGAGGCGATAGGCCTCGGCGTCGCCGTAGCGGTGGAACTCCAACATCTGGAGGATCTCGCGGAAGAGCGGGAGGGCCAAATCGACCACTTCGCGCGGGGCGGCGTCCGTCGGGCTCACTTGCGCGGCCACCTCGCTGAATTCGTTGACGAGTTTCGCCAGACGCTCTCGCTCTTCCTGGGGGAGGAACGGGAAATCCGCCTCGTTGAATCCCTCGACGGCGCGGGAGGTGAGCCAGAGTGTCGCCCGCAGGAGGGCACTTTCGATGGATGCCGGGTCCAGCCGGGGCGCGTCAGCGACCACTTGCGGTGCGATCAGCCTGGCCCCGATCCGCACGTTGTTCCAGAATTCCTGTAAAGCCATGGCAATTCCTCCGGTAGTCCGAGCTCGGGAAAAGCCCTCGAGTCTCAGTATACAGGGAGGCCGGCCCATCGATCATTCCGGCCGTTCCAAGCCCTGTCTGTATGGGATGTCCAAGGTCGATCAAAAGGGCAGAGCAAGGGCGGGCATTGTGTGGCCGCCCTCGGGTCATACAACGCAAACGAGACAACAAAGACGTTCTTCAAACCGACGAGTCCGAGTTACTGGGAACGACAACCGGGTATCGCGCCAACAATATTCATTGGACGGTTGCAGCTCTGCGCCGTATCTTCACCGGAATCAACTCGGGCGATCCTCGAACAGAGTCTCCTTGATCGGACTTCCTTCAATGCATAGGCCAGTCTCTGAATGGAAGCTGATGCGCCTCGCGCTCTTCGCTTGCATGATGACCTTGATCGGGTCCAGTCTGGTGCCGGGCCGCGCCGGGGAGTTCAAGCTGGGGGATCGTACCCTCAAGGTGCCCGCGGGGTTCACGATCGAGCCGGTGGCCGGACCTCCTCTGGTCGACCGGCCGATCACCGTCGCGTTCGACGAGCGGGGTCGACTCTACATATCCGACTCTTCGGGCTCGAACGACAATGTCCAGAAGCAGCTTGCCGAGCGGCCGCACCGGATCGTCCGTCTCGAGGACCGCGATGGTGACGGCCGTTTCGACGCGCGGACGATCTTCGCCGGCAGGATGATGCTCCCCGAGGGGACGATGTGGTATGGCGGTTCACTCTACGTCGCCGCGCCTCCGAGCATCTGGAAGCTGGCCGTCACGGACGGCCACGGCGGGGCCGACCAGCGGGCGGCGTACTGATCAACCAGTCGCCCCACATGCTCGATCTGCTCATCCGGCTCACGGACGACCAGGTCACCGAGGTCTGCGGCTACTGGGCCAACCAGAATCATCCCTACGTCGAGGTCGAGGATTCCGCCGTGGCCATCCCGCGGTTCGCGCGAGGAGGGCTCGGCTCGATCGCTCGATCGTCACGAGCCTGTCGCAGAAGCCGGGAATTCACACCAAGGTCCACATCCACGGGTCCAACGGAAGCTCGGTCGGCGTCGAGACCGACCGCGGCGCGACATTCATCGCGGGCGTGAGCGCGATCGCCGAGCCGCCACTCAATGATCTCTGGACCATCCCCGGCGAAGAGCAACTGCTGGAGCGGTTCCAAACCGAGGACCGGGTCCGGTTCGCTCTGGCCGACCCGATCAACCACTACCACGCAGGCACAGCAGCCCGTGAACGACCAAGCGTTACGAACGGCGGCAGAAGAGGGTGACGCGGGATCGCAACAAGCGGCTTTTGATCTGACCGTTTCTTATTCCGAATCTAACTGACCCATCAGGGCTGGCTGTCTCAACTGACTATAACCGCTACGTCATCTGAAGCTCGGCTTCCTCGGATCAAGCGGAATGGCTATGATTTGACTTCGCTTCTAGCCCGCCCAGCGATCAGTAAGCGACGTTGCCCGAGAGGTTGGCATACTCCTTCCAAACCCTCACAGCTTCATCCCGTAGGAGCTGCGTCTGGGAGATGGATCGGTTGCTCGGTGGCTTGGCGAACTCCTCGAATATGAAACCGTCGTCGAAGCCGCCGTATTTCTTGGAGTCTGCCACCTCTGCCCCGAAGACGATACCGTCGAGTCCTGCCCAATAGGCAGTCGCCAGACACATCGGGCAGGGCTCCGATGAGGTGTACAAGATGCAGCCGTCAAGTTTGAGCACCTTCAGGCGTTTGCAGGCGTTGCGGATGGCCTCCATCTCGCCGTGCCAGGTCGGGTCGAATTCAGAAACCACATGATTCGAGCCCTCGCCGACGACGTGGCCGTCGCGGTCGGTGATGATCGCCCCGAAGGCTCCCCCGGTGCGCTTCTCCACGCCCGCCATACGCGAGTTGGCGATAGCCTTGCGCATGAACTCCTTGTGCTTGGCGAGGGGATAGCGGTTTTGGATTTCCTGCTGAGTCACCCAGACCTTTTGGGAAACCACGTGGTGATCGGCGGACTTGCGATCGTCGGCGAGTTGCGCGTGGCTGGGGCGGGAAGCCCAAAAGCCACCGGCCAGGAGGGCGGCGAAGACCAGCAGGGCGACTGGACGGAGAGATCGGACCACGAAGACCCCCTTTGGTATTATTCAGAAAAAGGTGTAAGCGTGCCGGAGGCAACGATAGATCAACACTGAGAGGTCGTCAAATAGGATGAGCGGAGTGGTCGATCTGGCCGCCTCGACGCTCCATGATCCATGGATGAACGGGCTATCAGGAATACCCTGCGTGAGACGGCCATTACGGACATTACTTAATATATTCCAAACAGCCGTGCGCTGAATGGGTTAACTCCTTGCCCCATCACCATTTAGCAGCAAGGTCGCCCTGCTGACCATGATGGCGGCCGGGCGAACCTGGACATCGCTGCTCAGGATGGCGAAGACCCGGGAATGACCCTTGACTTGGTCGCCGGCCAGGTTCGCCAGGGCGTGGCCGACCGGTCCGTCCAGCTCGCCGATGACGATCTCAGGCTCGGCACGCAGATGATCCTCCGAGCCTTCCGCCAGTGCCTCACCCGTCCGCAGCAGGATCCGTACGCTCGCGGTGTCACCTCGCCTCGATCATCGTGATAACCAAAATCGATCTCGTCGCGATCGTTGCAACGAGATTACCACCTACCAAGTCGAGAAGAAGACCGACTGCTGGCGCGCAACATGGTACTCCACATCATCACGCATCTCGGTGCAACCAAATGGTTACCCATTTGTTCCATGTTGCCTGTGTCCCCCATTTGACCTTTTCGCGAGTTTGAAATTTGTCCAGTCGACGGTGTTGTAAGTTGAAGCGGCACAAAGCACAAGTCGTTTTTCTTGCCGCGGCGGGGGCACAACGTGCTTGTTCGAGACTGTCATTCGTCTTACGATATGCAAAGAATCCTTGAAGAATTGGGCCATGAATTAATGAAGGGGCGATAGGACTATGGGAACGACTTTAGCACGTTGTTTCCAGCGCTGAGTCCGGCTGGGCCCGGTCTCTGCTTCGGCTCGAATGCCGAGGACGGCGCGGCGAGCCTGATTCTCGCAACGCCAAAGATCGTGCGAGGCTGCAGACGGTGGATGGCGATGCCAGGCGGACGAGTTCGAAAACCATTCGATCAATGAATCAGTAAACAGAGGTCGAAGTGATCAGTGCGCGTTCTCGTGAACAGCAGCTCAAGGTGGGGAAGTTTGACCTTGGCATGTCGGCGCGGTGGCTCGAATCTCAGGTTCGGCACACGGCGCGGCGAGGGGCCCTGAGTCCCCGCGAATCGGCGCTGGCTGAGCGGATCAAGCTGTTGAAGAGGGAGGCGGGATCGCATTCGCCAAGTGCTCCCACGCTGGCCAGGATGATTCCCGAGCTGCGACTTCGCGTGGATGCCTGCTTTCTTTCCAATCCTTACGCCACCGACCTGTTCCTTGATTACTTGCATCGCGAGGTGATTCGCACGGGCAAGCTGCGCAGGCTGCTGGAGTTCTATCCCTCGCAGAACCGCGTGATCGCCGACAAGCTCAGCGGCGCTGTAGGGGTTCCCGCCGAGTACCTCTTCGTCGGCAACGGGGCTGTCGAGATCATCCAGGCCATCCTGCACCGTTTCACTGGCGCCAAGATCCTGGTGAACTTACCGACGTTTTCCCCTTATCATGAGTTTGTGCGGTCGGACACCCAGGTCCTTTACAACGTGCTGCCCAGGGAGAACGACTTCCGGTTCGACCCGAAACCCTACCTCGAGCGCGTCCGCCGGGAAAAACCCGACACCGTCGTCCTGATCAACCCCAACAACCCGGATGGCGGGTATATCCCGTACGCCACGCTAGTTCACCTACTGGAAGAGCTCCGCCACGTTCCGAATGTGATTCTGGACGAGAGCTTCATCCACTTCGCCTGCGAGGGAGACGACTACGCCTATCGCAGCCTGTGCGGCGAAGTCGACCGGTTCCCGAACCTGCTGGTCGTCAAGAGCATGTCCAAGGACTTCGGAGTTGCGGGGATCCGGGCCGGGTATGCCGTGATGGCGCCCCAACGGGTGCAATCGCTTCTGAACAACGGGTATCTCTGGAATTCCTCAGGACTCGCCGAGTACTTCTTCGACCTCTATTCGCGGCCTGACTTCCTGATCGAGTACGAGAGAAAGCGCGTCCATTACATCCGGCATTCGCGCCGCTTCTTCAAGGCTCTTTCTCTGATGCCGGGACTGCACGCCTACCCAACCTGCGCCAACTTCGTGCTGATCGAGCTGCGCAACGAAATGACGGCCGAGGACTTGGTCTGTCGTCTGCTCGTCCGCCGGGGAATCTATACCCGGACTTGCGACGACAAGAAAGGGCT
>JBAUOX010001204.1:0-13286 GCA_049579985.1 Isosphaeraceae bacterium
GATGACCTGGCACGGCACACGGTTAGGCGACCCGGACTGGACCGGAAAGAGCCGGACCCTGGCGTTCCAGATGCATGGCTGGCACGGCCTGCCGGACCTCCACGTGATGCTCAACGCCCACTGGGAGTCGCAACGGTTCGCCCTCCCGCCGCACCGGGGGCAGTGGCGCTGGAGGCGCCTGGTCGATACCGTCTTGCCGTCGCCGGAAGACATCGCCGAGGAGGCGAACGCCGTGCCGGTCCGGCCGGAGGACCACTACTACCTGTCGCCGCGGTCGACCGTCATCCTCATCTCGTCGTGAGGAAAGGGAGAAGAGGTGTCAGGAATCGTTGTTAGGAGAATCGGCAGTCCCCTGGGGCAAAGGCTACCGAGTGACCCTATCATTGTCAAGAAACGGTTCCTGACTCTTTTTCTCCCCAAGAACTGAAGCAGTGGCGTCCAGGATTGCAGTTCCCACGATCGAACTTCAACCATACTATGAGGGCGGACATACTATGAGGGTGGGACGAGGAGATCTAACCCATGGCAACCGTCAGCGTGGCCGATGACAACTTGCGGGACTGTGCCCGCGCCCTGCGTCCGGTAGCCGACTACCAGCTCGAGCCAGCCCTCGACCGCCGCCTGCGCGACCTGGGTGAGCGGAAAGAGTTTCTCTCGCCCGAAGAGCATGCCGAGTTGATCGATCTCGTCGCGTTCTCCCGGAGGCGGTCGATCGAGAAGCTCGGGGCCCGCCTCGCTCTGCGACGGCTTATCGAGATCGCCCCCGAGGTGGTGGCCGGGCGGTGAGCGATATTTCAGAGGCTCTCCGATCTCTCGTGACAGCCCGCGCGAAAGGCGGTTGCGAATATTGCCTCTTGCCGGCCGAGGGACAAGTGGGACGCTTCCCGGTAGACCACATCCTGCCGCGGACAGCGGGCGGCTCGACGGAGCTGGAGAACCTCGCACTGGCCTGCCCTCACTGTAACGCCCACAAGTGGAGTCACACCCAGGGCCTCAACGACGAAACGGGAACCGTCGTCCCGCTGTTTCACCCTCGACGGCACTTATGGGCGGACCACTTTGCCTGGGCCGACGACCCGGCTTTCCATATCCTCGGTTTGGATCCGATCGGCCGTGCGACCGTCGCTCGCCTCCAGATGAATCACCCTGACCTGGCGGAGGGCTGATACAATCGAGCCTGTACATGGCAGGAAACATCCAGCGACATTTTATCGGATGGCCGCATGCGAAAGATCACGCTCAAGCACTCGTTGCCGGCAGGGCTGGAGAAGCATTTCAGCGAGGATCTGAACGACTCGCAGCGTACAGCGGTCATGGCGCCTGACGGGTATAACCTGATCCTGGCCGGGCCGGGATCGGGAAAAACGCGGGTCATCACCTATCGGGTCGCGTACCTGATCGCCCGTGGCGTCCCGGCCGATTCGATCTTGCTGGTCACGTTCACCCGCCGCGCGGCGCGGGAGATGGTGCACAGGCTGGAAAGCCTCATAGGCAATGATGCCGCCAAGGTCTGGGCCGGGACGTTTCACCACATTGGCAACCGGTTGCTCCGCCGGCCGGCCAGGCTCCTCGGTTATCAGCCCAACTTCACGATACTGGACAGCGAGGACCAGCTCGATCTCATCAGGCTGGCCATGGAGGACGCCGGCTTCGCCGCCAAGGACAAGCTTGCGCCCAAACCCGCCGAGGTCGAGCACCTGATCAGCTTCGCTCTCAATACCAGGCAGTCGCTCGCCGATGTCGCCGCCGTCCAGTCACCTGGGCTGGTCGAGTGGCTGCCCAGGATCGAGATCGTCGCCGCCGCCTACACCAGGCGCAAGATGGCGGCCAATTGCATGAATTATGACGACCTCCTGACCCAGTGGCTGCGGCTCTTGCGTGAGTTTCCCGAGCAGCTCGAGCACCAGGCGGGCATGTTCCGGCATATCTTGATTGACGAGATGCAAGACACCAACGCGCTTCAGGTCGAGATCGTCGAGACCATCGCCGCGAGCGGGGCCGGGAATCTGACGGCCGTGGGGGACGACGCCCAGTCGATTTACCGCTTCCGGGGCGCGAACTACGACAATATTCTCAAGTTCCCCGAGCGGCATTCCGGGTCGCGACGCTTTCAGCTCGACGTCAACTACCGGTCCACGCCCCAGATCGTCGCCTTCACGGCGGCGTCGATCCGGCACAACCGCTCGGGGTTTCCCAAGGAGCTGGTCTCAGCCCGAGGAGACGGGCTTTGCCCCGTGGTTGCCGCAACGGCCGACGTTTACGAGGAGGCCGACCTGGTCTGCCAGCAGATCCTCGAAGCCAGGGACAAGGAGGTTCCGCTCGGCCAGATGGCGATCCTCTACCGCAACCACTACGACAGCGTGGTGCTCCAGGGCGAGCTGGTCACGCGCGGCATTCCCTACACGGTGCGCAGCGGCCTGCGGTTCTTTGAGCAGGCCCATATCAAGGATGTGCTGGCTTACCTGCGGGTTGTGCAGAACCCTCGGGACGAGGCATCGTGGCGGCGCATCCTGCTTCTCTTGCCCGGTATCGGCCCGGCCAAGGCGGCGGCCATTTATCAGCGGCTTGGCCAGTCGGCCGATCCCCTGGCCACGCTCGCGGCGGCCGACACGATGGCCGCTGTCCCGCCCAAGAGCAAGGGATTCTTCGCGGCGTTCGGGAACGACCTGAGGCAGATCCACGCGACCGACCCGGAACATCATCCGGCGGCGGCGATCCAGGCGGTGCTCAAGGGAGGGTATCCGGCGACGCTCCGGCAGAAGTACGACCGCGCGGACAACCGGGTCGCCGACCTGGAGCAGTTTGCCGTGCTGGCTGCCAGGTACGACAGCCTCGAGCGGCTGCTGGCCGAGCTCTTGCTCGCCGGCGACGTGTACGGCATGGATACCATCGCGGCCACCGAGCCCAAGGACGTGCTGGTCCTGAGCACGGTCCACCAGGCCAAAGGACTGGAATGGTCGCATGTCTTCGTGATCCGGCTGATCGAGGACAGCTTTCCCCATCGCCGCGCCATCGATGGGCCGGGGGGCGAGGAAGAGGAACGGCGTATCTTTTACGTCGCGGTCAGCCGGGCCATGAACGAGCTGACCCTGACCTATCCCTCGACGATCACTCGCGGGGGTTATGGTCCCATGGTTTTCACCACCCCCAGCAGGTTCCTGACCGAGCTCGACGAAGGCCTCTTCGAGCGGGCGGAGCTGGTGCATGAACTCGATCTCCTCGAGGACGTCGAGGATGATGACGACCCGGACCGCCCTGCCGGCCGCCCTTCACCCCGGCCGCGTTTGCATGAGCCGCATCCGTGAGCGCCAAATTCCGCGGAGAAGGAGCCCCGAGTTTCAACCGAGTGACAGACCAGTTGGCCTGGTCTGGAGAAACCCGAGCCGTCTAAGGATCTGGTAACCGAACGGGTTCAGGGACCACGACGATGGATGGGTCCGGCTCCGATCACCCTGCTCCTCTGCCCGTGGGCCATGAGACAGCCGACGAGCTGGATGGGGAAAGTCAGGCCGTCGAGATTTCGGCGGGGGCCAATGATGTCTCCCTGGAAGAGCTGGCAGCCCAGCTCGAGCAGGACCCCGGGGAATGCCGGCGGGCCTGCGAGGGCCTCGAATCGGTCGACGTCGAGACCCGGGTCAGCATCATCGAAGGGTTGGCCGGGATCTCGGCAGGGGCCGGAGTCATTAGCTTGCTACAACTTCTGGCAGCCTCGGAGAGCGCCGAGACCCGGGAAGCCGCGCTGGCTGTCCAGAAGATTCTCGACGGCAGGGAAGACAGCGTTCTCAGGGCTTCCAGCGTGGAGGCCGAGCCATGGGATGATCCAGGCGCTGGGCGCGCTCGGGGCGTGCTCGATGTCGCGCTCGATTCGTCCCGGGAGATCGTGCTGGTCGGGGACCAAGCTCGACCCCGCCTGGTGAATTGCCTGGTCACGGCCGTCGATGGTATGGGCCGGGGGTCGGTGGCGATCTCCTCGACCCGGCAGACGGAGCGTTGCACGGCCATGTTCCTCTGCGATGTCGAACGCGGCATCACCGACGCGATCGGCCAGGTCGAGGCGGAGTCACAGGGTGCCGGCGCCCTGCTGGAAGACGCGAAAGCACAGGCGGGAAGCCTGGGCATCGAAGGCACTCCGGAGCTCGCGCTGCGACTGCTTGCCGGGTGCCTGTCGCTGAGCGGCCCTGCGCCTGCGCGGCCGGTCATGGAGTGGCTGGAACGGACGCTCGGCCGGGGGTTCGAGCCCCGGCCATTGCCGGCCCCTACCGCCGAGTTGAGCCTGGAACCGGCCGGAAGCTCGGATCTGCTCCTGCGTGCGGACGAAGTTCTCCGGGCGTGTCCGACGTGGCTGGATAGATCGCCGCTGACCTTCGAGCTGGCCGAGGAAGTCTGCTTGCGGGAAGGTCGCGTGGCCGTCGACCCTCGCCGCGATTCAGGCGCATTTCGGTTCCTCTTCGAGCACCGGATCATCCATCGGCTGGAGCTCTATCGCCGGATGCTGCTCTGGATGCACTGGTTCTGGCGCTGTGCCGGGGAGCTGGAGCTCGCCGGGTCTGCGCAAATCCTGGCGTGGCAGCTCTCGGACGAGCAGTTCGCCGTGCCGTCTCATCCCTTCACGGTGGTGCTCACGGCTCGCAGCCTGGACGCAGCTCGCGAGCGACTGGGTACCGAGGATGACCCCAGACCGGCCCGCAGGGTGAGCTGATCGGTCGGAGTATTGCAGCTCGAGATGATGGGATCACGGTCGTCGAGAAACGGACCGGGGCCGACTTCCCGTGGCGGGGCAGGTGGCCGCCGGCCCGATTCGGGCTGATCCTCTTTTGATCAGCCTCACTTCTTGGTCGGCTTGGCCGCCGGTTTTGCTTCGGCGGCGGGCTTGTCGGCCGGAGCCTTGGAGCCCTTGGTGTTCTTCTTCTCGTCGGCCTTCTTCTTCTTGGCGGTGTCTCGTGCGTCACCCATGATTCGTCACTCCTTCTAGAGTCGGGTCGGGAAGTGTCCAGATGGAAATGAGCTGTCGTCATCTCCAACCAGGATAACGACGTATTTTAGAATGCCGTTTTGAGTCTTCGACATCAAGACTGAATCGTGAAGAAAATCGATGTTGTGTAGCGTTTTCATACACTGAAGTCAGGGTCCTCAAACTTTAGTGGTTGTGCCGATCGTTTCGAGGCCACGAATCGGGCAGGGCGACGGTGGTCGCGGACACCGCGACGGTCGCTGCCAAAATGAAAAGAGCCCCGGCATCGGTGGGGCCGATGCCGGGGCGGAATCGCGGGATGGTCCGTCTCAGAAAAGTCGAGGCGACCGGGCTCAGAACGGCTCGTAGCAGGTCCGTTCCGGGTTGCGGCACTCGGGGCCGGCGACCATCTCGTCGTCCGGGCCGTACTCTTTCATGGTCTTCAGACACCAGTAGATGGTGTTGTCATAGTCCTCGTGCGCCTCCCGGCCCTGCCCGTCGCTGTAGACGTACATCCCTTTATTGCGCAGGTGGCGGCAAGGAGACGCCGCTGGTGGGACTGCTGTCTGATCATTCGATTCGGGGTTGGTCATGGCGTTAAACCTCCCAGTAGCGGTTGCCTACCGCGGCCAGCAGGGCCCGCTTGACCGCCGTCTTGGTCAGGCTGACCTTGTAGGCGTTCATCGACAGGGGCATGGCCCCCTCAGTGGCGTCCTCGCCGGCGACTGCGGCGGTTTCCATCGTGACCGGCTTGCCCGTGATCGACTTCTCGGCGGCGTTGCTTCTCCATGGAACCGGGGCCACGCCGTAAATCACGATCCGGGATGCCGAGACCTTGTCTCCGTCCATGGTCAGATTGACCGAGGCCAGCACGAGCGGCCAGTCATGCGCCTGTTTCTGCCTGACCTCGTACGAGGCGTTCTTACCCCTGGCGGGGGGAATCATGACCTTGGTCAGCAGCTCGCCGGAAGCGACTGAGAGCTCGCTGTCCTTGTCGGTCCTGGGAACCTGGTAGAGGTCTTCGACCGGGACGGTTCGCTCGCCCTTGGGCCCTTTGATGGTCGCCGTGGCGCCCAGGGCGATGAGCGGGACGGCCAGGCTGGAGGGGTTGACGTAGAGCGCATCGCCGTCGGTCATGAAGATGGCGTGATAGCGGTTGTCGCCGCCGCGGACCAGGCTCTTGCCGTCCTTCATCGCCAGCAGACCGTTGCCGGCGCGGAAGTACCAGCACCGAGGCCGCTGGAGCAGGTTACCCCCCAGGGTTGCCATGTTGCGGATCTGGGGGGTGCCCACCTCGGTGGTTGATTGCCAGAGCGCGGGGTAGGCCTCGCGGATGGCCTTGTGCTCGACGATGGCGGCAAGCAGGGTGCCCGCGCCGATGGTCAGCCCGGAGCCGGCGTCGCCGGAGATCCCGGAGCTGGCCTTGATATCCTTGAGATAGACTACCCGCTGGGGCGAGGCGACCTGATCCTTGATCCGGCCGAGCAGGTCGGTTCCACCGGCGAGCGCCGCGGTGTTCCGGCCGTCCAGAAGCTTGACCGCGTCCTCGACGCTCGTGGGGGCGGCGAAGTCAAAAGCATTCATGGGTAATTACGCCTTCCCTTCTTTGGAAGCCGTGGCCAGGGCGTTCAGTACGTTTCGGGGGGTCATCGGCCACTCGGGGACCCGCACGCCGATGGCGTTGGCCACCGCGTTGGCAATGGCGGCCGCGGTCGCGATCGTGGGGGGTTCGCCCACGCCGATCACGCCCCGGGCCTTCTGATCCGGGGGATCGTAGGCCCGGACGACGATTTCAGGGATGTCCGAGGCGCCCGCCAGCTTGTAGAGTTCCAGGTCGGGGTTGAGCATCACGCCGGTTTCCGGGTCCATGATCCGCTCTTCGAAGAGGCCATAATTCAGGCCCATGATCACGCCGCCGTAGACCTGGCTTTCCCAGGTCAGACGGTCGATGATCAGGCCCGAATCCTGGATGGCGACGATCTTCTTGACCCGGACCACGCCGGTCTCGATATCGACGGTCACCTCGGCGAACTGGCAGCCGCCGACTCCGACGCTCGCCAGTCCTTCCGCGGTGCTGCCGGTTTCCGAGATGGAGGCCATGCCCAGCTTGCGGCAGGCTTCCTTCCAGCCCATGATGGGCTCGCCCTCGACATAGAGCTGGCCGTTCTTGAGTTCCAGATCCTCGGCGGCGGCCTGGAGGGTCGGAGCGATCCTCTTGAACACGGCGTCGCGGGCCCTGGTCACCGCGTCGAGACACGAGGGGGCCATCGAGGCAGTGGTGGTCGAACCGCCCGAGGGCTGGCCCGGCGGGAACGACGAGTTGCCGATGTTCGAGATGACGTCGGTCGGCTTGAGGCCCAGGACCTCGGCGGCGATGATCGCCAGGATCGTTCGGGCGCCTGTTCCGATGTCCTGGGTCGCGGCCTTGAGCTCGACCGAGCCGTCGGGGTTGATCGTGCAACTGACCTTCTTGTCCTGGGTACCGCCGCCGCCCCACTGGTGAAGCGCCATGCCCAGGCCGTGGCGAACGGGGCCGCCGCCGTTTTGGCCGCGGGGCTTCCGCTTCTCGCGCCAGCCGATCAGCTCGGCCCCTTGCTTGACCTCACCCGCGTAGATCGGTGTGCGGAAGTCGCCGTCCGCCAGGTTCTTGAGCCGGAACTCCAGGGGGTCGACGCCCAGCTTGTCGGCCAGGTCGTCCATGGCCGCTTCCATCACGGCGCAGCCCTGGGGATGGCCGGGCGCCCGCATGGCACGGGCGCCGCCGCAATTGACGAAGACCTCATTATGGGTTCGCGAGGAGGCGGGAACATCATAAATATAAGGAAGGGGGAAATTCGAGCCGCCTCGGGCGCCGCCGGTGCCGTGGGTCTCCGCGATCATGGCGACGAGCTTGCCGTCCTTGGTCGCCCCCAGCTTGATCTTGCCCGCGGCGCTGGGGCGGTTGCCGGCCGCCAGGTGCTCCTGGACACGGTCCAGGAACAGCTTCACCGGCCGGCCTGTCTTCTTGGCCAGCTCGGCTGCGGTTCGCCCCCAGACGTCGGCCCCGAACTTGGAGCCGAATCCGCCGCCCATGTAGTCAGTCAGGACGGTGACGTTCGCCACCGGAATGCCGAGGACGTCGGCAAGCTCGCCAGCGACAACCTGCACCGCCTGGGTGCTCGCCCAGACAGTCAGTTTATCGGGGCCATCCCACTTGGCGGTCAGCCCATGCGGCTCGAGGCAGACGTGAGTGATGACCGGCAGGCTGTAGGTTCCCTCGATCACCACGTCGGCCTTGCCCATGGCCTCCTCGGGTTTCCCCTTGGACTGGGCACGGCCTTTCCGGACGTTCCCGCCCTTGAAGACCTCGGGCGCCCCTTCGACCATGGCCTGATGCTCGGTGACCACATGTGGCAGCACCTCGTACTCGACCTTGATGGCGCGGACCGCGTCGCGCGCCTGCTCCTCGGTCTCGGCGGCCGCCGCGGCGATGTCGTCGCCCTGGTAGCGAAGGGTCGTCCCGGCGGCGGCGATGGTCGAGACCGCCTTGACACCGGGCATCTTCTCGGCGGCGGCCGTATCGATCGACTTGATCTTGGCGTGGGCATGAGGGCTATACAGCATCACTGCGAACAAGGTTCCCTCGGGACGGGTGTCGCTGGGATACTTGGCGCGGCCCGATGCCTTGGCCAGGCCATCGAGCCTGGTGATCTTGGTGCCGATCAAGCGGGGATTCTCGGGCCAGGTGAGGGCCATGGCTCAGGCTCCTTTCATCGCTTTGGCCGCGTCGAGGGCCGCCTGGAGGACGCCAATATACGTTCCGCACCGGCAGATGTTGCCGTCGAGCCCCTTCCTGACCTCCTCGAGCGTCGGGTTGGGGTTCTTGTCCAGCATGGCCTTGCAGGCGGTGACGAACCCCGGCGTGCAGTAACCGCACATCAGGGCGTCGTTCTGGTGAAAGGCGTGGGGCACTCCCTTCTCGCTGGCGTCGAAGCTCTCCAGGGTCTCGATCGTCTTTCCCTGGCAGGTGATGGCCAGCATCGTGCAAGAGTAAACCGGCGCACCGTCGACGATCGTCGTGCAGGCGCCGCAGCTTGCCCGGTCGCAAACGCGCTTGGGCCCGGTCACGTCCAGCCGGTTTCGCAGGGTATCGAGCAGGGTGGTTCGCGGCTCGACGGTGGCCTTGTGCTCCTGGCCGTTGACCTCGAGCGTGATCTCGACCGCGCCCGAGACGACCTTCGGCCCCGCCTCCTGGACGGCACCGGCACCGGCCACATCGATTGCGGCCGTGGCCCCGCCGGTCAGTACGGCCGAGGCCGCCGCCAATCCCGACCCCCGCAGGAAGTCGCGGCGGCTGTGGCCCGGGGGCCCGCCATTATTATTGTTGGGATCAATTTTTCGCATCGCGCGATTCTCCCTCCAGTTCGATTCACCCGGGAGCCGATCCTGAGTTGGGACGCCAAGCGCAAGCCGGTGCAGGCGGAAAAGAATCGCCGCCGTCACGGCCCGGGCTCGTGACCCCATCAACAAATAACGTTCGCCCGGGCCGATTTCAGTCGGCGAAGATGTACAACCTAAGTCCTGATCGATAGACCGACAAGAGTTTCGCCCAGTGAGTTTTTCCCAGGGTTTCCTAGAGTACTCCGCCAGAACAACTCTATCTTGCCTAGCTTATCATCGCATCGTGAACGATCTCTCATCGACCGGATGTTCCCGATTGTCTTTGTCTTCACTCCGACGGGTTCGTGGACCGTTCGCTCATCGGGTCGAAAGTTGAGTTTCGTGGATGAGCGCGGCAGGTCCTGGGTTTCTGTGGTCGGCCCGGCTGGTATAATCTAGGGACTCACGATCTCCAAAAATCCTGTTCTGTCCCGGGAGCCATTGCACCATGGAGCGCACCGCGAGATTGACGTTTGGCGATCAGACGATCGAACTGCCGGTGATCGAGGGCTCCGAGGGAGAGTTGGGCGTGGACATCACGTCGCTCCGCGCCCGGACCGGTCTGATCGCGCTCGACCCCGGCTTTGCCAATACCGGGGCCAGCGAGAGCGGCATCACTTTCGTTGATGGTGAGAACGGCGTCCTCCGCTATCGCGGTATTCCCATCGAACAACTGACCAGGTATTCCAATTTTGTCGAGACGAGCTTTCTGCTCATCTACGGGCATCTTCCCAGCAAGCAGGAGCTGGATCGGTTCGGTGCTCGCGTGACGGCCAACGCCGCCTTGCACGAGTCGTTCAAACATCATTTCGAGGGCTTTCCCGTCGATGCCCCGCCGATGGCGATGCTGTCGGCCATGGTCAACACCCTGGCCTGTTTTTACCCGCGGGTCCAACTCTCGGGCGGGGAGAAGTTCGACGAGGAGGCGACGTGGCTCCTGAGCAAGACCAGGACAATCGCGGCCTACTCCTATCGCCGCTCGATGGGCTATCCGTTCATCTACAGCGACCCAAGGCTCTCCTACGGGGGCGACTTCCTGCACATGTTGTTCTCCCAGCCGCTGGAGGCGTATCTTGCCCCCCCGGAGATCGTGGATGCTCTGAATCTGATCTTGATACTGCACGCCGACCATGAGCTCGGGTGCAGCACGACGACAGTGCGAATTGTCGGCTCGAGCCAGGCAAACCTGTTCGCCTCGTGCGCCGCGGGGATCTGCTCGCTGTGGGGGCCCGTGCACGGCGGCGCGACGATTGCCGTCATCGAGATGCTCGAGGCCATCGAGCGCGGGGAGATGACGATCGACCAGACCCTCGCGCTGGCCAGGAACAAGCAGAGCGGGTTCCGGCTCAAGGGCTTCGGCCATCGGATCTACAAGCAGTTCGACCCGCGAGCGCTGATCCTCAAGGACGCCGCGGTGAAGCTGCTGGACCGCCGCGGAGTTCGCGACCCCCTCTTCGACGTCGCCCTCCAGCTCGAGGAGCGAGCGCTCAAGGATTCCTACTTCATCGATCACCGGCTGTTCCCGAACGCCGATTTCTACAACGGGATCTTGATGAGGGCGGTCGGCATTCCGCGGAACATGTTCACGGTGATCTTCGCGATCGGGCGGATGCCGGGATGGATCGCGCACTGGAAGGAGAAGAACGCCGACCCCGCCGTCAAGATCGCCCGTCCCAGACAGCTTTACATGGGGCTGCAAGAGACGGCCTACGTGCCCATCGAGGAACGATAAACGTCGACGTTCGTGGGCCTGCCTTCGCGTCTGGCGACCGGTCCGATCAACGCCCCGCGGGAGCTCGCTCATGCCTCTCGAGTCGATCGGCTCGTTGATGCAGAGGGCCGTCCGTGGTGGGTACGCGGTGGGCTATTTCGAGAGCTGGAACTGGGACGCAGGATCTCGACTTGGGCCGGCTCGCGGAGATCCATCGGCAGGTCAAGCTTCCGCTCCTCCTGCACGGGGGAACAGGAATCTCCGCCTACTCCCTGCGCCAGGCCATCAGCCTGGGTGTGGCCAAGGTCAATTACGGGACTTACCTCAAGCAGAGCTATCTCACCCTCTCGGTGGACCACCGCGTCGCGAGCGGGAAATATGCCGCGGAATTCCTCGGGGCGATTGTCCGGGAGCTGGAATGTCTTTGACCTCGTGGGTGCCTATGCAGTCGAGCGCCTGTGGTGACCCAAGCGTGGGAGGCAGCCGAGAATGCAGGAACACACCCGCACTGTCTGCGAGGGGTTGACGCTGCACATCACCCACATTGTGAATGCTAACCCGCGTCTCGGATTGGATTGCCGTTCATCTGAGGGAGCGATAGCATGATCAAGAGGAGGGTCTGGGCAGATGACGACGACGGTCGAGCAACTCCTGGCCCGGCTTGGCTCGGGTATCGAGTCGACGCCCGGGGTCCGTGGTGGTGACCCGCGGATCGCGGGCACACGCAACCCGGTGTGGACGTGAAGCATTACCGGCGGCTCGGACTGACCGAAGCTCAGATCCTGGGTGCCTTCCCGGCACTCCGGGCCTCCGACCTGGTCAACGCCTGGTCCTATGTCGCCGGTCACAGGGACGAGATCGAGCGCCAGATCCGTGAGAACGAGGAGGCGTAGCTATTGGCCCGCCTTGACTCTCTCAATCCGTCGCCTCACCCCACGTCACACTTCTCCCCGGCTCAACCTGATCGGGTTCCCCGGGCAAAAGCCGGAGAAAGACCTCGTGGCCCTGAAACTCTCCGTCGATCCAGAAGTAGGGACTTTCGGTCCGGTCGGCAGGAACGGCATACCATCCCAGGTCCTCGATGCAGTCGAAGACGGATTGCAGGTTTTCGATGTCCCAGGCGAAACCCAATGGCAGGGCAGACGACTCGATCGTCTCTCGAGCCGCGTTGTCCGGCAGCGGATACACGGTGATTCTCCAATAGCCGTGCTCCTCTTGATACCGAACACCAAGCTTGCGGGTTGCCTCATCAGTCACCAGGCTGGATGAGATCATGCGGACGAATTCCTTCAGCCACCCGGAATCCGCAGGGCTTTCCTCTTCGTCCTCGCCGAAGAAGAACCGTCGGCCCGCTTCAACCCGCCGGGCATGTGCTAGGGGATCGGCGCGAAAGAGTTGCGACATCTCCGGCTCGTTCGCTTTGACCATCATTTTCGCGAGGATCCGATGGGTGGTCCGGCACCCCTCGCGCTGATTCATGGTCTGGAGGCCGTGGGCGAGTTGGGAGACGGCGTCGATGGCCATGTTTTCCAGTATCCGAAACACGAGAAAATAACCCGCGTCGGCAGGGAGAGTGCCGGAATTCCGGATGGCCTGGCAAACGAGAAGGCGCTCTTGCTCCGTGGACTGGGGTCCGAGCCCGAGCCAAGGTTCAGACCAGGGGGGCGCCTGCGGCAAGGACTTGGCGATGCGGGCCAGCCGGGGGTCGATGACGGGGTGGAGTCGCTCTCGGTCCATGGTGCTCATGACCTCCGTCTGTTCTTTCGTGTGGTGATGCCTGGCTTCCGCAGGGGACAGCGAATGTCAATCATCGTCCCACCCCGAAAAACGATGATGTGCTCCTCGGGCGCACAGCCATCGCCCAGCCGGACCTCTTTGCTGCGACTCATGCGCTTCATTTCGTTGACCGTACCCTCAGAGAAATCCGATTGGTGTCCGCAGTCGCACACGAACGACGACGGGAAGAGCTCTCGCGGCATTATGCACCTCGATCGCGACGATGGCCATTCAGAAACGGATGTGCGGCAGCCTGGCCTGCAAGTGGACAGCACCGAGATGCCGGAGCGGCTGCCTGATGCCGTACCCCGTTGACCATGATACCCGAAACCGGCTGAGTGCCGTACCGATGATGGTCAGTCCTCTCCAAACGCGGGGGTTGGAACTCGCTTTCTCCCAGCTTGGCAGCAGCTTGGCAGGGTCCAGCAG
>JBAUOX010001205.1:0-3723 GCA_049579985.1 Isosphaeraceae bacterium
CGGGCTAGCCCTCGGGGGTGTAGATGCAATCCGGCTCGGCCGCGTAGGGATTGCCCGTCACGTTGTACGCCCGGGCGCGGCTGCCGCCGCAGAGGTTGCGGTATTCGCAGTAACCGCACTTGCCCTCGAAGCTGTCCGGGGTGCGCAGGCGGCGGAAGATGGGCGCGTGCTGGTAGACGTCAACGATGTCGTTGAAGGGAAACATCCCGCAGACCAACGGCATGAACCCGCTGGGATGGATCAAGCCGGTGTGGCTGACGAACATCACGCCCTTGCCGTCGTTGATGCCCATGGTCAGGTACCGGGGGCTGGCTGCCGCACCGTGCGAGCCCGCGCTCTGCCGCGCCTGCACGCGCTTCTGCGCCACGAACCGTCGGTAATGCATCGCCTCGGTCGTCTTGATGCCGTAAGGCCGGCATAGCGACTGGACATAGAGCCGCCCGAAGGCCTCTTCATACTGCAAGCCGGTAAGCCGCAGACCCACCGTGGCCCGGCCGACCGGAACGATGAAAAAGACCGACCAGAGCGCGATCTGGTGCCGGGCCAGCATCTCGGCCATCGCCTCGATCTGGTCAACGTTGTCCGGGTTGAGCGTCGTGTTCACCTGGACCGCGATCCCCAAGTTGCGGGCGTCCTCCATGATCCGCTGGGTCTGCGCGAAGCTGCCCGGGACCCCGCGCATCCGGTCATGGGTCGCCGCATCGGCACCGTCGATGCTCACGGCCATCCGGTCGATGCCCGCCTTCTTGAGCCTGGTGATTGCCTCGGTGGTGACCAGCGGCGTCGGCGACGGAGTGATCGCCGTCTCCACCCCCTGCCCTCTCGAGTAAGCGATCAGATCATAGATGTCCCCGCGTTTGAGCGGGTCGCCCCCGGTCAACACCAGCATCGGCCGCACTGGGAACCGCGCCACCTGGTCGATGAGCTGCCGCGACTGCTCGCTTGTCAGCTCGTTCGGGTCGGGCCGCGACTGGGCACAGGCCCGGCAGTGCAGGCAGACCAGGTCGCAAGCCCGAGTCACCTCGTAGAAGACGATCATCGGGCTGATGTTGAAATCACGCTCCGCCCACCGCCGCTCCGCCCGCACCTGTGCCGCTCGCGACCCGTTCACCGTGAGAACTCCCGAAATTCGGACCCCAGGCTCTTCTAGTTCTTGACAGCAATGGACATAAATATCCAAAATGTAGCCCGCCGGTCGCTGCCTGTCAATGGCCCGGTCTGCATAGCCGGTTTCGTCCGAGATCAGGTTTCATGTCGGAAGTTGATTTTGACAGCAGGGTTGCGGCGAACGATCTGACTGGTCGACAGCCCCTCGTGGCGGTCATCGGCGGAGGCATCACGGGGCTTGCGGCCGCTCACCGACTGGGCGAGCTCGAGCCGCGCGCCCAGGTGCTGATTCTGGAGTCCGAGGCCCGGGCTGGCGGGGTCTTGCGGACGGTTCGCAAGGCTGGGTTCTTGATCGAGGAGAGCGCCGATAGTTTCTTGACGGCGCTCCCCCACGGGTTGGGTCTTTGCCGGCGGCTGGGGCTCGAGGGGGAGATCATCCCGACCGATCCCGATCGGCGGCGGGCGTTCGTGGTCTCGCGTGGGCGGCTGGAGCCGATTCCCGACGGCCTGATGATCATGGCGCCAACGCGGCTCTGGCCGATGATGACGACGCCGATCCTGGGGCCCTGGGACAAGGTGAGGATGGGTCTGGAGCTCTTGGTTCCGCGTGCCGGCGAGGCCGACGAGAGCCTGGCCTCGTTCGCCCGCCGCAGGTTCGGGCGGGGCGCCTACGAACGGTTGATTCAGCCGCTGGTTGGCGGCATGTACACGGGAGACCCCGAGCTGCTGAGCGTGCGGGCGACGATGCCGAGGTTCCAGGAGATGGAGCGGTCTCACGGCAGCCTGATCCGGGCTTCATTGCACGCGCGGGTCGCGAGCGGCAAGTCCGGTCAGGCTGGCAGCGGCGCTCGGTACGGGCTGTTCGTCGGGCTGCGCGCGGGCATGTCGAGCCTGACCAGCGCCCTGGTGCGCGCGCTTCCTGAAGGCTCGGTTGGCTGCGGGGTTGAGGTGCAGCGACTCGATCGTGGAGTTGACGGGCGCTGGAGGATCGCGTGCTCCCGTGCCGGCCATTTATCCATGATCGAGGCCGATGCCGTGATCGTGGCCACGCCGGCCGGTGTCGCGGGCCGCTTGCTCGCGGCTGTCGACGGCGCGCTTTCCGCGTCGCTCGAGCGGATCAGCTCGACCTCGTGCGCGATCGTCTCGCTGGGCTACCGCCAGGACCAGGTTGCCCATGCTCTTGACGGCTTTGGCTTTGTCGTGCCCAAGATCGAGAACCGGAACATCCTCTCGGGCAGCTTCTCGAGCGTCAAGTTTCCCGGCCGCTGTCCCGAGGGCACGGTCCTGCTCCGGGCGTTCCTGGGCGGGGCCTTCCGGCCGGATGTGCTCGATCAGGGCGACCTTGCACTGAGCGGGCTGGCAGTTGAGGAGTTGTCGACCCTGCTGGGCATCAAAGGCGAGCCGATTGTCCGGCACGTCAGCCGTTGGCCCAAGGTGATGCCGCAGTACGAGCTGGGGCATCTGGCGCTGGTGCAGTCGATCGAGTCAGCGATCGCCGCGCACTCCGGTCTGGCGCTCGCCGGCAACGCCTATCACGGAGTCGGCGTGCCCCAGTGCATCCAGAGCGGCGAGCAGGCCGCGGAACGGATCGCCCGCGAGCTTGGGGCCCGTATCGCGGAACGACGTTGCGCGCCATGAGCGCGGCTCATGATCCCCCGGGCGATTTCCTTCTCAGTCGCAGGGACGGTTTCTGGCCTGGGGCCTGCGCGACCAACCTACGATTTGCCTGCCCATTCGAGTCTTGGCCGAACGGAGGGAGATAACGCTCCACAGGGCACGTCGCGAAAACCGGAAACCGGCCCGGATCCCGCGGAACCGCCATCTGTTCTCTCCCTGATTGCCCCAAGTTCGCCCAAGCAGTTAGGTGTGGTGTCCCCGGAACTCCTCAGGGGAGCAATCCCCTGGGGCCACCCGGCCCGGAACTGCACGCGGCGCAACGGTTGTCAATGATCCGGCGATGCTCTTCCACCACCATAATATAGCGCGACTCTCACCCGAGCGTGCGCGCCAAGGCGATGTTATGATGGATTTCAATGAGCGGACAGAGTCTTGGTGAAGAATGGCACCTCCTCACCATGCCTTATTCGAACGGGAAGGGGCAGCCCATGGTGATCGAGTGGCTGGCACTCTGGGGAGTCGCTGAAGCAACGGCCTTTGTCTTCAAGCCCATTCTCGAAGATCTGGCCAAGGACGCCGCCAAGGGAGTGGCCGGGGATTATATCAAGTCGTGCTTCAAGCGGGGGTTTTCCGCGTTGAGCGCCGAGCCTCTGGCCAAGGCAACGGGCCAGGCAGTCAAGGAACTGCTGAAACAGATCCAGGAGGAGCTGCTGGACCACGACGTTGACAAAGCGGATCTTCGGGACTGGATCCCCGATGTCAAGCAATTCCTTCATCAGGACTCTGTCAAGGAGGCTCTCGGTGATGCTTTCGCCAGTACGGACCCGCGACTGGACCCAGGCCGGTTCGCCCAAGGCTGGCAGGCGATTACCAGCCGCCACAAGTTGCCCGATGGTTTTTCCTGGGAGCGGGTCGTCAAGCGGGTCAGCCGCAAGATCAAGGAGATTCGCGACCAGTCGTCCGAGCTGCGCGCGGTTTTCGAGTCGCAGGCCCTGGGTG
>JBAUOX010001206.1:0-5248 GCA_049579985.1 Isosphaeraceae bacterium
CCGTTCCCGTCGTCATCGACGGCAAGGGCTACGGCCAGGTCTTCGTCGCGGATCTCCTACCCCGAGGGGCGACGGGGGCGAAAGGGGAACACAGTGACCTATAATCGGGAAATGCATAAGATAGGCAAGAAGCTTAGAGTTAGAGCGGTTTACGTCCGCATCGCCCACATGCAGCCCACAACCGCGGATTCACGGGTTGCAGATCATCGGTGTTTTCCCCAGCCGCGTAGCGGCGTCAGTTCATAGCCTGGAGGCGTAAGCCCCAGGATATCCCCAAGCGACCCTTGCGCTTCCCCGTTCCGAGCCCCAATGGGGCGACAAAAGGGCCCGGCCTCGGCTTGCGCCTGTCGCCCCGCCGGGGCTGGAAAAGGCTTCTTTTGACGTGTCTCCGGGTCCTGGGGCTAACGCCCCAGGCTATGAACTGTCGCTCCTTCGGAGCTTGAGGAACTGTCCAGCCCACCCAGGCCCAAGACGTGCGCAATACGGAGGAAAATCGCTATCCTGGATCGGAAAAGCCTTGAATCGGCCTTGCCAGATGTGCCTCGTCGCGTGGTAATAGCGTTGATAGCGGCGGACGTGCGCGGTCAGCAGCCAGTGCATCCAGCGACTGAGATCGCCGTCAGCCAAGGCACGTGCGGTGCGGGGCATCTCAGGCTCCGGGAAGGAGGGGTCCAGAACCACGAGTGATTCCACCTGTCTTACCCAAAACTTGGGTTTGGCTCACTATGTCCCCCTTGTATGTCCGTTTCCCTGGCTCCTCCCACATCCGCCCAGAACGCTTCGTTGGGAATACCGGCCCCGGCTTGAATGCGTTGTCGGGCAGCCTCCAGGATCGCTTGAAGTCGCGGCGAATGGACCATCATCAGACGTTCTAACTCCTCCTCGTCGCTCACCGCCAAGAGGACCGCCGCGGGCTTGCCATTCCGGGTGATGAGGACCGGCCCCTGCTCGCTGGCTTTCAGGTAAGCACTGAAGTGGGCCTTGACGTCAGCCACCGAAGCAATTTTCATAGCTGCACTTCCTCTCCGCCGATGATCAGCCGATTCCTCTCTTTGACTGCGATGGCCAAGATCTGCACTTCCCGATTCTCTGGGTCTACGGCATAGAGCAAGCGAAAACAGTTGTCCGGCCCAAACCGGAGCTCCCAGCTTGCTCCCAAGGCCGCAGGCCGTTGCAACGGTTTGCGGTTTCGCGTCTCGGTTTCCGGCTCGAACCGCAACTGTTCCTCGATGGTCGTGCGGATCAGTGAGTGATACTTGGCCTCGATGGCGCACAGGTGCTGTTTGACTTCCGGGTCAAAGATCAGGGAGAATGGCTGCTGGCGTGCCATTGTGACCATAATTATGGTCACATCGCACCGGTATGTCAATCCCGCGATGGGTGGCGGGGGGTCGAGATTTCCCCCCGCCTCGCGACGGCAGGGACACCGCGCGACGGATGGGAGAACGGCCTTGAGCGCTGGTGGATTCCGCGGCGCCAAGCCGACCTTCCTCGATCCCTGTCCGATCGCCCCTCAACCCGCCGGCTCGGCTTGAGCCTGCCCCAGGCGGGCGGCGAATCCCGCATGCTCCGGGGAGTCCAGGCCGCGCTGGAGCACGTCCAGCAGCGTATCGAAATCGTCACGCATGAGTGCGGTCGGGTCCAGCCAGAGGCCGGGAAACACCGTGCTGCGCAGGGTCCCGTCTTCGGCCGGGGCGAGCCGTTCGTACCCTCCCTCATGCAGGACGAACCAGTCGACCTGGCGCTTGAGGACGCGCCAGACGAGGTACTCGCGGACACCGTTGCGCTGGTACGCCTGGAGTTTCTCATGCAGGTCGTAACTCTCGCTGCTGGCGAAGACTTCGGCGACGAGATCGGGCGCTCCGTTGATGTAGTCATCCGCGTCGATCTTGACCTGACCACGAGACTCGGGCTGGACAAAAAGAACGGCGTCGGGCTGGGGCATGTTGCCCAGGTCCAGGCGCACACTGGGGTTATCACCGAGCTCGACTCCGGGCGTCCTCGCTCGGTAAAGGAAGAGCCAACCGACCAGACTCGAGTGCGGTGCTGAGTGGCGTCGCTGCCTGACCGGTGAGGGCACGTGAACGACTCCTTCAATGAGCTCGGCTTTCTTGAGATGCGGCATCGCATCGTAACGCCGCTCGAACTCGTCGCGCGTCAGCCGGTCGCCCTCCTGGAGCGGTGGGATCAAGGGGGTTCCATCGACAGGTTCGGTGGGTGTAACGGTCTCGGCCCGGGGCGCTGAGACGGACATGGCATCGACCTCCTGAACGCCGGGTTGGTGGCGGTATACGTCATCCATTCTAACCAACTTGGGCCCTCAGAGATAGCGCGCGAACAGCCCCCCGCGGGCGGCGGGAGTTACGTATGGTGTCCCCGGAACTCCCCAGGTGCTGTTTGACTTTCGGGTCAAAGATCAGGGAGAATGGCTGCTTGCGTGCCATTGTGACCATAATTACGGTCACGTCGCACTGGCATGTCAATCCCGCGATAGGTGGCGGGGGGTCGAGCCAGCGTCGGGAGTTCCAGGGACACCATGCTCATCTCCAGAGGATTCGGTATGGTGTCCCCGGAATCCCCCCGATTGAGTAATATGCTTTGCGGGAGGATCGTGTGATGAAGCTCAAAGTCATCATCCGCCGCGAAGAAGATGGGCGCTACTCCGTCGCCATGCCGGCTTTTCCTGGATGCTACTCCGCTGGCGACAGTTTGGAAGAAGCACGGGCCAACATCCGGGAAGCCGCCGAAGGCTGGCTCGACGCAAACAATCGCCGCAATCCGTTTGAGGGCTGCGCACCTGCCGCTGAGCAAATTGAAGAGGTCGAGCTGTGAAAGCCGTCTTCGGCAAAGACCTTTGCAAAGCGCTCGAACGGAAAGGTTGGAAACTGGTTCGCATTCAAAGCAGCCATCACATCTATACGAATCCCGACGGTTCGGTCACCACTTCCGTTCCCGTTCACGGCAACCGCACCCTGCCGACGGGGACGCAGCACGGCATCACGAAGGCTGCGGGTCTCACGGAAGCGGATCTGTGAGGGACCGCAGCCTGCAGAGACAACGACGGGGTTGACGCTGGCGGAGGTGTCCGCCCGCTGCGGCATCGGCCAGCCGGCCCTGTCCCGCCTGGAGAACGGCCACACCCAGAACCCGACCCTCGGACACGCTCCGGCGCTACGCCGCAGCGGTCGGCAAGTGGTTGGTGCTGTCCGCCGAAGACATCCAGCACACCAGGCCGCGAGTTACGACGCCGAACGCCGACCGGCGCCGTGGCCAAGAAAGCAGCGGGCAGGAAGAAGCAAAGGGAGTAACCAAGGGCCCCTGCTCGAGGTCGGCAAGGGTTGAGCGTTGTCCAGACAGGTGGAACGATCGACACCCAAGCGGCTGGTCAACCGTGCCTGGCCCGCGAAGCCGTCAAGAAAAGAGCTGCGTCCCCTAAATGTCCCTGAAATGATGAACTGACACCGATTGTCTTTTAAATGATGAACTGACACCGATTGTCTTTTCCTATAGCCGGGCGCGGAGTGTGTCGTACTCGGCATGCGAGCCGATCCAGAACCAGGTGATCGTGTTCCCTTCCCAGAGCCCCAGTGCCCGGTGCCCCAGCCCGACGCGGGCCGAGTAGATCGGCTGGCGTGAGCTGACCCGCTTGAACTGGAGGCTCGAAGGTGCGGGTCGGCCCGCCACAGGGCGTAGGCGCGGGACGCCTGCTGACGCACCGAGCCGGGGAGGCGGCCGAGTCGGTCGAGGAATCCCGCAGTGACGACGGAGTTCACTGCAGGGTCCCGTCAGGGGGGAAGGCCTCATCGAGCGGGTGGGTGCCCCCAGTTGCGATGTCCCGGCGCACCTCCGCGACGAGACGTTCCCACTGGTCGTCCGTGGTCGCGGCGAAGCGGTCGTTCCATCGGCGCTCGTCCTCGATCTCCGCGAGCAACCGGGAGGCGATGGCGTCTTGGTCCTCGGCGGGGAGCTTCTCGGCCTCGGCAATCGCACGTTGGAGAAGTGTTGTCATGAGACCTCCGATGCAACGACACGCCCGGCGGACTGCCTGACCGCGCGATTCGCACACCGATAGCATCGCCGCTCCCGGCGAATACTGCAAGCGAGTCGTCATCTGCCGCCTAGCGACAGCCCGGTATTCCGCCGCGGTTTTCAGCGGGCTGCGCAACGCCACGGGCTGTGGTCGCGGCGGAATAGCGGGCCGTTGGACGAAACCGGTCGCCGCGTCCCCACTTGGCAGCGTCCCGTCGAAAGCCGAGTCGCTCTCGCGGACCCGACTTGGGGAATTGTATCCAGGCTCAACCGATGCCACCAGCGTGAACTCAAGCTGGTGAGAGCCAGCTTGGTGCAGCCATCAACGATGGAGGCGGAAGATCGCGGGCTAATCTGAGGATCGGAGGGATGGATCCGATCGTGACGCGAGTCAGCGGTCGACCCCTCGCCGCTGGTGCCCCGCGCGGCGCGTCAGGGACCGGTCCCCGCCGGAGGGGGTGGCGATCGAACCGGGATTGGCGTTGCGAGTGCACTGGAGTCAGGAACTGTCCAGAATGGGAATGCGTTGGCGTTCGACCCGTCCGGGTCGGCCGGCTTGCCAGATCGTTTGCAGGAGACCCACGCCACAACTCGGGCAGCGACCCTCTCCAATGACCGCGGCTGGTGGCACAGCCGGGGACGAGGCGAACGAGGCTGTCTCCCCCGATGCAACGACGAGCCAAACCAAGACCATCAGGATGCAGATACCCATCCGGGACGGCGATGCCCACTTGGCCCCCCCCCTCCCACAGCCCCCCCCAGAAAAAGGGTCATCACTGATATCGATGCTGGACGAAGATTGTTGGCTGCGAAAGATACCCTCAATCAGTAACGTCCCCTTATCCATAGGGGTGGTCCGATCGACACCCAAGCGGCTGGTCGAACCGCGCCTGGCCCGCGAAGCCGTCAAGAAAAGCGCTGCGTTCCCTAAATGTCCCCGAAATGATGAACTGACACCGATTGTCCTTTTGTAGTTCCGGTTGGGATTCGTCGTGCCCCTGTTTCGTGACTTGGGGAGAGTCGCAGTGGGGGCAGGTCACCCCTTGGGGCCAACGCATCGCTCGGACGGTCTCAAAGCACCTGGCATCGTCGATGAGGTTCAGTAGGTTGAGCATCCTTGCACGCACCATCCTAGTTGGTGAGAAACGATCCGTTGAATCCTGGCTAGCGGGTCGAGATTATAGCCCTCCTCCCATGCATTTGGAGTAACCCCCCGAAA
>JBAUOX010001207.1:0-2007 GCA_049579985.1 Isosphaeraceae bacterium
CCAGACCAGGTCGAGCCGGTCCTCGGGCACGCCGTGCCGCACGAACGTATCGCGGCAGCCCGTCCAGAGCGCCTCGGTCACGAGCGCATTGAACCGGGACGCCACGATCGCGAACCGGCCCGCGGGCGCTGAGAAGTCACCTTCGATGGCAGGCATGGGTGGCAAACCTCGCTGCTCAAACTGGAACCGGCCCGGAGGCGCCCCGGGGCGTCACACTCCTCCCAGCGCTCGTGCCTTCCGATGATGGTAGAGCATTCCAGCCCGTCAGTCAGCGGATGAATGAACCAGCCTACTGAACCGGCCGCGGCACCGCCCCACTTTCCATGGCGCCTAAACGCTTGACATCTTGGGCCCACCGCACGATCACGAACATCTCTTCGCGGAATCGCTCCCAGGTCACTCCCTCGTAGGCCGGCTGGACGAAGACCTGAAAAAGTCGGTAGGCCCGTTCGGGTGCCGGTTTGAAAGCGGGCCCACTGTAGCTCCTGCTGAAGTAAAGGGAGATGCAATACCGGACGTACAAACAGTACCTAAGTCCGTGATTCCGAGCGGCGCACAGTCCATCGTCGGCAAGCGACTTAAGCCGAAGCCAATTCGGGGCTTCCTTCGTCAACTCCGCATCGAATAACCCCCTCGCTAGATCGCCCCACCGATCGAGACAGTACTCGGTCTTCTCGATATCAGCGCAAGCCACGTAAAACTCCTCAAATAATGAGGGTCCTGTCGATTCAGCGTGAGAGGGAACGCCTCTGTACCAAGGCGGGAACCCTGCGAAGGTGTCCCTCCACAAGTCTTTCTCGGTCTTGGATAGGTGGAATAGGAAGACGTCCTTCGCCCAGACGACGACGGGCTGCTTCAGCGGAACGAGATTCCATTCCAGATTCCATTCCACGGGGAGCAGGATGGGCGCCGGGGAGGACTTGACTCCATCCGGGAAGGATGCCAGCTCAAGTTTCTTTGTGCCCAAGAGGAGGGTGAGTCGCCCGGAGGCCGCCAGTTCTTGGATCTCTTCCTCAGTGCTCCAGACGAGCGAATCCAGGGGGCCTTCGAGGCGATCGGCGGTGAGCGCCAGTTCTTGGATCTTTTCCTCAGTGCTCCAGACGGGACCGGGTGTCCTGGTCACTGACAGCGCACTATATAACCCGGTCGGTTGATGCCAGACGATTGGCAAACTGAATCCGCAATTGACCGTTGCACGACCGTTGAAGCCGCGAACTTGCGTGTTCTCCGTGGTTAGCTCTTCGACATGCACTGTTCGCGCACCCATTTTTCCAGGTCCTTACAGAAGGTAGCTGTCCCCGTTGGGGCTTGAAGCCGAGCCATGAAGCCAGACAGTCGGGCTGCCTCGGCAGGGGCGAGGTCGACTTCATCCAGGGATTGCCGTAACTCGCTGTGATAGGCAGGGTCTACCGCCCATCGCTCGGCTTCAAGAACGCTTGGTCCCCGGGAAAATCTGACCTCCCACGTCCAGGCCTGCCAGTCGCCGTTCAGGTAATAGAGATCTTCGGGGTCGCGCTTCTCGGGAGCTTTCGTCCAGTAGCCCGCGGGATCGCTAGGGAAGTAGTACGCGAGCCAGCGGGCGAAGTCGGCTCGCCAGCCCGGTTCGCCGTTGGCGTACAGTGTGCTCGCTTGACAGTAGGCGACACGCCTATCGAGGCCGTCTGGTTGCAGGTTCAGCCGAAACGCGCTGTTGAGGGCTTGATTGACCACGCCACCGGTTCCAAACGGCGTGGCCGAATGAAAGCGTTCCCGTTCGGAAGCCGGGGCGAAGGCGAGCGCCGCCTGGCCATAGACCGGGCACGCGCGACCGGCATAGAAGTAGACGGAAGGGGGATAGCTGACCTGTTTCTCCACGAACCGGGCGTCCGGCCCGCAGTATCCCTTGGATTCTTCCGAGGTCGGGATCTCTCCCGAGCGGACGAGGTCCGCGAGAGTCGGCCGGCCGGCCCGGCCATGCGTCACATGGAGCAGGTGCACGCGTTCCGAGACCGACAGGAAGCCACTCAT
>JBAUOX010001208.1:0-4585 GCA_049579985.1 Isosphaeraceae bacterium
GCCATCGGCGGCGCTCCCTCGGCAGACCACGGTCAGGTCCGGAGCATCCACCTCGGCGGCCAGCTCGGGGCCGGCGTTGCCGTCAACCTCGATGAGCGCCCGCCAGGCCCCGGCGATCCGAGAGACCAGCAGCCTCTGTCCATCGACGCCCTCGAGCCGGACGTGCCGCTCGCCCAGGTTCAGCCGACGGACGAGCTCGGCGTTGATCTGCTGGTAGTCCCGGAGCTCGGGGACGACAATCGGCGAAGCCGGATCTGGAGCCGCTCGGGAAGCACGATCACTTTCCACCGGGCGCCCCGGCCATTTTGGCCGCACCAGGCTCAGCCGGCGCACCCGCCTGGGCGCCCGCGTCTTCCAGGAATCCATCGTCATCCGGAACGAGGTGGCGATTGGCCGGAACATTCCTTGCCAAGAAATCCTTGAGAGCCTCCACGCGGGCCGCAAGATCGGCTCGGCGGGCCTTGAGCTGTCCCTTCGGGGCACGGATCAGCTCGAGCGCCGCCTTCGCCACGGGCTTGATCTGGTCGGCGACCTTCTGGATATCACTCCGCGCGGCGGTCGCGTTGCCACGCAAGAGTCCGCTCTCCCTGACTCCCGCCTTTCCCTCGAATGCCTGGTAGACCGGGCCGACGAGGAGTGCGGTCAGGTATTCCGCCTTCGTCGCGTTCAGAGGTGTGCCCTTGTCGGCCGAGTAACTGGCGACAATCTGGTCACCGACCCGGGCGGCAAGCTGGGCGGCGGCATATGCGACCAGGGGGAAATTGTAGTCGGGCACCGCCGTGGTGATCTGCATCATGCCGAGCGCACGTGCCGCCTCGGCACGGACCTCGGTACGGGCCTTGGGATCGGCAAGGATTCGCATCGCCGCGACCGCCATCTCGGCGTTCTTGGGAGCGGAGGGAATGTAGCCCTGGCGCAGGCTGCTCAGCGCCTCGAGCGCGCGCAACTGCAAGGGCCAGGGCATGTCCTTGGTCTTCTCGTCGAGCTGCCCGGCGATCACGCGGGCCGCCTCGATCTCCTGGGCGGCGCTCAAGCGAGCGGAGGGATTCTGCTTGATGTTGGTGATGCCCCGGATGGCCCAAAGCTTCACCCAGAGGGTCTGCCGCGGGTTCCTGATCTCGTCGAGGAAGAGCTTCAGCGCCTCGGGATTGCCGCTCGACCCCAGGACGATCATGGCCTGCACCCGCGGCACCAGGTGATGTTTGAGCAACGGTTGCAGCGAGCGAAGCAAAATGCGGTTATATTCGGTCAGAAACCGCGTGTTTTGGGCGGCTCGCGCCATGTAGATCGGCTCGAGCAGGTTCCTTGTCGCTTCCTCGATGGCCCGCATCGTCGGCGAGCCCGCGGGCATATTGGGAGGAGGGTCGATCAGGGCCTGGATGTTCTTGGTATCGGTCAACTGGGCGACCATGCCGTCGACCATCCGTCGAATCACCGTCGTGTCCACGGCGGCGTTCGGGTTGCCGGCCGTAATCTTGACCGCTTCGACATCGCCTGGCATCATACGCACAGAGCGGATCGGGTTGTATTTCTTGACGTCGAGAAGCTCTTCCGCGTTCGGGTCCTTGAAGACCTCCACCGGGGAAACCTTCTGAGTCTGCGAAGGGTCGGGCGGGGGCTCGGCGGGAGGCTGGTCGTCGGCCTTCTTCTCGTCCTTGGTCTGAGGCTCGTCGGCGCCGCCCTCGTCCTTGGCGGCATCAGCCTCACCTTTGGCTTCGGCCGTGGCTTGCCCACCGCTGCCGGTGTCCTTCTTCGCCGCGGCCGGCGGCGCCGGCTTGGTCGAGCTTGGCGGCTGAGCCGGAACCCGCCCCGGCGCCAGCAGCGCGAAAGTCAGAACCAGTGCCAGGCAAACCGAAAGACACGTGGCCCAGCGCCCGTGCGACTGCCCCGGCGAGAACACCTTGACCATGTCGGCGAACCTCGTGTTAAGATGCCCGAACCTCGAATCGACCAGGGGACACGGCGTGCAGAGACACCTCGCAATCCTGCCAGATCCGCGACCGTCATCCGCCAGGGAGAGCGACTCCCAGTGCCGACTCGGTTCGCTTGGATTTCGACCGGTTCGGAGAATGGATCAAGTGCCTGCGATCGAGTGATCGGCGAGGTGGATGCCGCGCAGCCAAGCCGCTCTTCGCCGCTGGAATCCGTGTGCGGAGCCTTCAACCCATCTTGAGATAATCCAAACACTTCCAGCAATAAACCGTGTTTCAACTTACCCCGCCATTTCCCCCCTGTCAAGTCAACCGCATGCTCTGCTCAATCGTGTCCGAAAACGGACTTACGCCCGTCAGGCGTACAGCCCAGCCGCGCCCCATCGATGAGTCATGCAAGCGCGCAAGGACGAACAATGGAGTACCCGGGCCGCACCATCTTATTGACTTATTGACGCGCGCTGCCGGAGATTGGTTCCGGCCTTGATCTCGGATCGGCTCGATCGGGGGGCAGTTGTCGAGCTCGACGGATAAGCCTTGGTCTTTCGCGTTGAGCGGCGGCGGCGGCAACCAGTAAGATGTTCCTGGTCCGGTTATGGTCGTCCCGTCTGGGGGCGCACCCGATCCCATGCACGAGGAGTCCGACGTGCCGATGATCGAACGGAATTACCTGTTCCCCGGCGTGATCGAGATGAACTACCAGGCCCGCCGCCGGATGGGTGTGAACGTCTTTCTGATCGATGGGGGCACCGAGTACGCCTTGATTGACATCGGCTTCCTGGACGAGTTGAGCGACGTTCTCGAGCTGACCCGACAAATGGATTTCAGCCTCTCGGCTTGCAAGCTGATCGTGGCCACGCATGCCGATGTGGACCACGCCCAGGGGCTGGCCCGCGCCCGCGAGATCATCAAGTGCCCGGTCGTGGCTCATCCCAGAAGCGTCCAGGCTCTCGAACAGGGCGACGAGATCCTCACCTACGCCCGGATCGACGCCCAAGGGATTCACATTCCCATGCCCCGCTGCAAGGTGGATCGAACGATCGACGAGGGAGATCGGCTGCAGGTGGGCAACCTGACGCTCGAAGTCTGGAGCACGCCAGGACATACCGCCGGGCAGCTCGCGTTCCGCATGGGTAACATGCTGTTCTCCGGCGACAACATCTTCCGTGACGGCTGCGTTGGCGTCATCGACGCTCACCACGGCTCCAACCTGGTCGATTTCATCGTCAGCCTGAAACGCATCCGGGCCTGCGACGTCGACTTTCTACTACCCTCCCACGGCCCGATCTTTCGCAAGGACGACGCCCTCCTCGACGCCACCATCGCCCGTCTCGAGTCCTACACCCACATGGCCGACTTCGGCACCTGTGCCGTGGACTGGCCGCTCCTGGACCAGTGGGAAGACGAGCTGGCGCAGGGCACAACGGACTTCTGACGTGATCGCTTGAATCGGAGCGATTCTGATGAGCTCGGTCCTGGCCAGCACCACCGCGGCGACTCCCTCAACGGACCTCGACCCGAGGCCCCGCCGCTGGACCCGTGAGGAGTTTTACAGAATGGCGGAGCTTGGCTGGTTCCATGGCGAGCGCGCCGAGCTCATCGAGGGAGAGATCATGGTTCTCAGTCCCCAAGGTCCTTCCCACAGTTATCTTACCGATCACGTCGCTGAACTATTACGAAACTCCGGATGGACCGGTGTTTGGGTCCGGATGCAGCTTCCCATCAATTTCGGCCCCTACTCCGATCCCGAGCCGGACGTTTCCGTGGTCATGGGATCGAGGGCGGACTACCGCGCAGCTCATCCCACCTCCGCGCTCCTGATCGTCGAGGTGAGTGACACGACCCTGATCTACGACCGGGGTCGCAAGGCCAGCCTCTACGCCATGCGCGGTGTCGCCGATTACTGGATCGTGAACGTCAACGATGATCAACTCGAGATCCATCGCGATCCGGGAGCTGACCTCGCACAACCGTTTGGATATGGCTACGCCTCTCTGACGGTCTGCCATCGCGGCGAGATGGTGACTCCTCAGGCAGCTCCCCACCTGTCCTTCTCCGTGGCTGACCTGCTGGGCCGAGACTGTCCGCCTCGCGCGGTTCCCGTCGGGTCTCGTCCTATGGCCTTCACGCGCGAGCTCGAGCGATAGGAATCCCAGGTCGATGCCCCGCGTTTACACTTCCAACCCCACCGCCCGCATGAGCGCCAGGGCGTTGGAGTGCTCGACAACCCCCGGGCGCATTCGGTAATCGAACCGCATCTGGCCGTTTTCGAAGTGGTCCTCGAAGTGGACGTTCACGGCCTGGGGGCCGATACCCGCGGCGATCTTGGCCAGGGCCAGGTCGTGGGTCGTGATCAGGCCGATCGCACCTCGGTCGAGGAGCCCACGCAGCACCGACTCGGCGCCGATGCGACGATCGTGTGAATTGGTGCCGTGAAAGAGTTCGTCAAAGAGGAACAGAAGCGGCAGCGGGCCACCAGCCAGGTCGACGAGCTGGCGGACCCGGGTGATCTCGGCGTAGAAACGTGATTTTCCGGCCTGGAGCGAGTCCTGAACGCGCAAGGTCGCCCCCACCGCCAGCGGCGACACGCTCAGCCGGGCGGCCCGTACCGGCGCTCCGGCCAGGGCCATGACCGCGGCCACACCTACCGTGCG